>JANTFN010000066.1 GCA_024763435.1 Thermodesulfobacteriota bacterium
CCATGAAATAAATGGGACAGGTCGTTTCATCTTTTCTCATTCGCGCGTGATTTGTTGGACTTTTTAATTGTGCTGTGATAAAAAAACAGTGTGAAAAACCTGATAAGATTCCCCTTTGGAAAATACACCGCTTACGTGGCCGTGATGTTTTTTGCCGTGGCGGGGATTTTCTCTGTTTTTCTCTGTTATCCGTTGTGGGCGGGGGATAATCGTGCCTCCGAAATAGCCGGGAAAAAAGCGGCTGGAAGTCCGTCAAAAGGGGTTCTTTTAAATTTCGAGGACGCGGATATCCGGACAATTGCCAGGTTTGTCGGGAAGCTTACGGGACGCAATTTCGTGGTTGATGAGTCGGTGAAAGGGCTTGTGACCATTGTTTCATCCAAACCGATTCCCCTGAAAAAAGTCATGGATGTTTTTCATGTGATTCTTGAGAGCCATGGCCTCGCGACACTGGTGCGCGGAGATGTTACAGAAATCGTGCCGGCTAAAAACGCGTCGAAAAGAAATATCCCGACTATGGGGCTCAAGCAGGGCGCGGCAACAGGAGAGAGGTTTGTCACCAGGTTGTTTCAGTTGACCAGTGCCAATTCCGACAGGATAAGGGAAGCCGTGCGCCCGCTCATTACCGAGGGCGGGGAGATTATTTCCTATGCCGATGCCGGAATCCTGATTGTTACGGATTTTAAGTCCAATATTTCAAGAATAGCCCAGATTATTGACCAGTTGGACAAGGCACGCGCGAAGATGGAATTTGATGTGATTCCCCTGCGTTTCGCCTATTCACGTGAATTGACGGAGGAAATCACAAAGCTGCTCGCGATGCCGGAGGAGAAGCGGCGCCTCTACCGGCTGGCGTTCGCGCGCGGCAAGACGAAAGAGAAGATTGAGTGGCAGGAGGTCCGGCTGGTTCCGGACGAGCGAATCAATGCCATTCTGGTGATGGCGCCGAGGCATGAAATGGCCGAAATCCGCGCGATTATCAAAAAACTTGATGTCTCGCCGGAGAAGGATAAGACACGTATTCACGTCTATTATCTGAAAAACGCGGTGGCGGAGGAGCTGGAAAAGGTCCTGAAACAGATGTTCTCGCCCGAGTCCAGCGTGAATGTGAAGAAGACAGGAACAAACATCCGGGGAACCGCCGTGCTGAAGAAGGCCGTGACCAGCCGCGTGATTATTACGGCCGATAAGAGTACGAATGCGCTGATTGTGAATGCCTCTCCGTCCGATTATCCGACGGTGGCTTCGGTTATACAGAAACTGGATATCTATCGGCCCCAGGTTTATGTCGAGGCCCTGATTATGGAGATTACAGCGGAAGATCTCCAGAAGCTCGGTGTGCAGTGGTTTGTGACCGGCACGACGAAGATTGGGGGAAGAGAAGGGGCGGCGATAGGCAGTTCCGGAAATACGAAGGATATTTATCCCTTTACCACGGGGCTGGCATCCGGGGCCCTTCCGAAAGCGATGCCTGGTGGGATGGTTCTCGGAATGCTGGGGGAAAACATAACCTTTGGGAATATCAGCTTCCCCTCCTACGCGGCGATGGTTTCCGCCTTTCAGAATGAGGCGGGGGTTAATATCCTTTCGACACCGCACCTCCTGACGATGGATAACAAGGAGGCGGAGATTGTCGTGGGGAAAAACGTGCCTATTGTCACGCAGAAAATGGTCACGGGCGAGGCGAGCAGCGCCGGCCTGAACCAGAGTTTCCTCGTTGAGAGAAAAGACCTCGGGATTACGCTGCGCCTGACGCCTCAAATTACGGAAGGTGATACGGTTCGGCTTTCCATTTACCAGGAGGTGTCGGGGATTCTTCCGTCTGACACGACGAGTGACCTGGGCCCGACCTACACGAAGCGTTCCACGAAAACGGTTGTCGCCGTCAAGGATGGCAAGACAGTTGTTATCGGCGGCCTTATAAAAAATGATGAAACGAATAACCTCTCCAAGGTGCCGATTCTCGGTGATATTCCCCTGCTGGGATGGCTTTTCAAATACCGTGAAAAGACAAACGCGAAGACGAACCTCCTTGTTTTTCTGACGCCGCGTATTATCCGTTCCAATGAGACCCTGGACAGGGTAACGGAAGAGAAGAAAGAGTCCATGAAAAGAACCCGTGAGGGGAAGTCTGGTCAAAAACCCCCCTTTTAACGACGTGACAAGCATGCCGGGTGATACTCTGAAAACGCAAAGACAGCTGAAAGAAATCCTGCCACCGGTATTTGCCCGTTCCCTGCGTCTTGTTCCCCTGAAAGAGACGCCCGATACCCTTGAGGTGGGTATCCATGGCACGGATGGCCGGGAGATGCTTGATTTGCTTTCGGTCAAATTTCGTAAGCGGGTTGTTCCCCGGGAAATGACGGAATCGGAGATCCTTGAGAAACTTCAGGAAGTTTATGGAGACACAGAAAGCGATGCTGAGGAGATTATCCAGGACCTGAGCGCGGATGTTGATGACGCGGCCCTCGCCCAGGACCTTGAAAAGATGGAGGACCTGCTGGACTCGGACAACGAGGCCCCTATCATTCGCCTGCTTAACCGGATTTTAGCAAGGGCGGTTCAACTGAATGCCAGCGATATTCACTTGGAGCCCTTTCGGGAATATATGCGGGTGCGGTATCGTATCGACGGGGTCCTCTACGAGCGGCTGAAGATCCCGGCCCGCCATCAGGCCCTGGTTGTGTCCCGCGTGAAGGTCCTGTCAAAACTTGATATCGCGGAAAAGCGGCTTCCGCAGGACGGGCGGATTCGTCTGAAGGTAGGAGCCAAGGATGTGGATATCCGTGTGTCGACCCTCCCGACAGCCTTTGGGGAGCGTGTTGTTTTAAGACTGCTCGATCAAACAACGCTTTTCCTGGGGCTGGAGGATATTGGTATGGCCCCGGATACCTACGCGCACATGGAACAGTTGCTGCGGAAGACCCAGGGGATGGTTCTGGTGACAGGCCCAACCGGAAGCGGGAAGACGACTACGCTTTACGCGGCACTGGACAGGATTAATGCCCCGGGAATGAACATCATTACCATCGAAGATCCGATCGAGTACCAGATAAACGGCATCAGCCAAATCCCCGTCAATCCGAAGATAGGGCTCTCCTTTGCCAGCGGACTCCGTTCTATTGTCCGGCAGGACCCGGATGTCATCCTCGTCGGAGAAATCAGGGACCTTGAGACGGCGGAGATTGCGATTCATGCCGCCCTGACGGGACACCTGGTTTTCAGCACACTACATACTATTGATGCGGCCTCGGCCGTGACAAGGCTGATTGATATGGGGATAGAACCCTTCATGGTCACCTCTGCCGTGGCGGCGATTGTCGCCCAGCGGCTGATTCGTACCGTTTGCCCCCACTGCAGAGAGGCGTATCAGCCTTCTTCCGCCCTTCTCGAAGAACTGGGTATCGGCCCAGCCGACCTTTCCGGGGTGACCTTTTATCGCGGAAAGGGGTGCGATACCTGTATGGGGACAGGCTATTTGGGACGGACGGGTATTTACGAGGTGCTGGTCTGTGATGACCGTATTGAAAAGGTTATCGCGCAGACATCGGATGCCGGAGAAATCAGGAAAGTGGCGATTGCGTCCGGAATGCGGCGGCTTGCCGGAGACGGCGTCGTAAAGGTCCTGGCGGGTGAAACCACGCCGGAAGAGGTCCTGAGGGTGATTCAGGAGTGATATTTTTAAAAGAATCATGATTAGACGGCAATGGAAAAAGCTTCAAATTCAAGGCGCGTCCTTCGACAAGCTCAGGATAAACTCACCTGAGGCGTGAGGCGTACTTACTGTACGCTGCAATGACGAGGGATGCTGTTCAACGCAGAAGTTGGACTTTTTAGGAAGCCGTCAGGAGTGATATGCCGGTATTTTCGTACGAAGCCGTTAACAGGGACGGCAAGCATGTTCGGGGTATTATCGACGCGGAGAGCCCCAGGGCGGCGGCGCTCCGGCTGAAACGTGATGAACAGGTTCCCCTGCGCATTAAAGAGGAAACCTTTCATGCGGCAGATACGCCGGCGACCGCCGGGGGGATGCGTTTCAGACGCCGCGCGGGCCTGACCGATACGATGGTGCTTACCAGACAATTGGCTACCCTGCTGGCGGCCGGCCTTTCCGTTACAGCGGCCCTGAACGCCATGCGGACCCAGCTTTCGAACCCTTTTTTAAAGGGTGTCCTGACGAATATCCGGGAACGGCTTGTGGAGGGAGAATCCCTCAGCGCGGCGCTTGCCGGGTATCCCGCTATCTTTTCCTCCCTCTATGTGGAAAGTGTGGCGGCGGGCGAGGAAAGCGGCCGTTTGAAAGAGGTCCTCGCGGAGTTGTCCGACTATCTGGATCGTCAGATAAAATTGCGGAACCGCCTTTTCTCCTCCCTCGCGTACCCCGTGATCATGGGGATCGCGGCCCTTGGGGTGTTTATCATCCTGATGATTTATGTTCTGCCGTCGGTTTCCGAAATTTTTGAAACCATTCACCAACCCCTTCCGGCCGTGACGCGGCTGTTGCTTTTTATGGGGAAATGGATTGCGGCCTATGGTTTTCTCATTCCGCTGATTCTTGCCGTGGCTGTGGTTGTGCTGATAAAATTGAGGAAAACCCCATGGGGCAGAAACCGGCTGGACCGGTTCTGGCTCGCCGTTCCCCTTGTTGGGGCGTGGGTCGAGAAAACGCAGGTTGCACGGTTTTCCCGAACCCTGTCAACCATTCTCGCCAGCGGAATTCCCCTCGTCCGCGCGCTTCGCCTGACGCAGGGCGTTATCAGCAATGGTGTTTTGCGGGCCTCGATGGATGATGTGGTGCGCCAGATAGGGGAAGGCTATCCCCTCGGCGCGGCGCTGAACCGGCTGCCCTGGGTTCCGCCTGTGATGTCTCAGATGGTGATCGTGGGCGAGGAAAGCGGTGACCTGACGGGGATGCTCCTGAAGGTTGCGGAGATGTATGAGGAGGAAACGGAGGCGGTCCTGAAGACCCTTCTGTCCGTGATTGAGCCCGTCATGATTCTTGTGATGGGGGGGATTATCGGGTGGATAGTGATTTCCGTTTTGCTGCCTATCTTCAATATGAACCAATTTATAAGGTAAGGGAACAATGATAAGAAAAAATGACGGATTTACGCTGATTGAATTAATGGTGGTCGTGATTATTCTCGGAATCCTCGCCGGCCTGGTTATTCCGAGAATTGTGGGAAAACCGGAAGAGGCCCGGCGGGTGAAGGCGCGAATACAGATACAGAATTTCAAAAAGGCCCTCCAGCTGTTTTACCTCGATAACGGGTTTTATCCCACGACGGAGCAGGGGCTGAAGGCCCTGATAGAGAAGCCCGCAACCGGGCGTGTCCCAAGGAAGTACCGGGACGGGGGATACCTTGAAGGTCACAAAATACCCCAGGACCCATGGGGCAATCCCTATGTTTATATTTCCCCCGGTACCCACGACAAGTCGTTTGATATTTTTTCCCTTGGCTCGGATGGCGAGGAAGGCGGAGAGGGCAATGACGCGGATATTGAAAGCTGGAATCTTGAGAAATCTTCTTAGTACTGCCCATGACCCGTCCGTTAAAAAAACACGCCGGATTTACCCTTGTTGAGCTGCTTGTGGTGATGGCCATTGCGGCGATACTGCTCGGCGTTGCCGTCCCGAAAATCTCCGTTCTTTTTTCAGATCCCGTTGAAAAAACCGTAACGCGTCTCAGGGGTGCGATGATGCGGGCGCGGTGGCTGGCCGCGCGGGACAACCGGACAGTCTATCTGGTTTTTGATATGAGGGCTCAGAAAGTTCTGACGCTGAGGCGGAAAGAGCCTGGGTGGAAGCGCCTCGGTGAGATGGCCCTCCCGTCAGGTGTTTACATGGCGGGGTTGTGGCGCGCCTCTGGCATTGCGGAAAAAAAAGAGGCCCTTAGTTTTTTTCCGGACGGGGAGGGAGAGGGATTTGGTCTGTTTCTGGAGATAGGCCCAAGGCGTATGACGGCGATAGGATACCCATTCCGACAGGGGATTGAGCTGGTTCCGGGATGGGTCCAGGAGAAAGAAATTGGGTAACCGGCGGGGAATGACGCTCCTCGAAGTCCTCGTCGCGCTGGCTATTCTTGCTATTTCTTTTGTCATTCTCATCCGCTCTCATATTCAAACGGTCCAGGTGATGGCGGAAGGCGAAATCACCGCGCGCGCGGCCCTTCTCGGGAAGAGCGTGTGTGCCCGGCTGGAGGCGACGGGCTGGCGGGATATCGCGGCGCGTCGGGGATATGAGCCGGGAAAACCGTGGCTTGTTTACAAAACGACGGTGGAGAAGACTGCCTATCCCGGTATCAAAAAGCTTATTATCCGTATTTTTCGAGACAGGGAAGAAAAAAAGCCGCTTCTGGAACTGACTCGTTGGATGATGACCCGTTGAACAGGAAGGGCTTTACGCTTATCGAACTCCTGCTCGCAGTAGGGCTTTCCGCCATGATGGTTGGCGTAGTGATGGGAACCTTTGTCGCTATCAGGAAAGGCGTGAAAGAGAGCATCCGCCGGAATGATGTGGCGGGGGAGGGCCGTATGCTGCTTCAAAAGATACGGCGGGATATGGAAGCCGCTACCCTTGGCAATCCTGAGCTGACGGACCGTTTCATTTTCAAGGCGGGGGTTACGGGAGAAAAAAGGGATGCCTCGGTGGTTTCTTTTGTCAGTATGGCTGCCGGGGATGGACGGCTGCTTTCAAGGGGCGTCGCGGATCTCGGCCGGGTTACATACCGGCTTGTGCCTTCCAGGAAAAGGCCGGGGTATGGGGTCCTGATGCGGGAGGTGTCACCCCTTTTTTCGAAAGAGATTGTGGCCACTTCACGGTTGAGTGACCGCGTGGCGGGGTTTCGTATTTTCTACCGGGACAAAAACGGTGGTATCACGCAGAAATGGAATTCCGGGGACGCGAGGGAGAAGGACAAATTGTCTCTGCTTATTCGCGTAGAGCTTGTCCTCAGGGATATAAAGGGTAAAAAACATTCCTTCAGGTGCCTTATTCATCCTGTTCAGGACTGGATGGAATAGATGAAGCGGCTGCGACACCGTAAGGGTTTTTTCCTTGTTCTTGTGGCTGCAGTCGTGGCGGCCCTGACGGCCATTCTCGTCCGGTTTGGCGTGAATGCGCAATTTGAGGTCTTGACTGCCGGGCATTTCAGGGATGAAATTGTCGCGGAAGAAGCGGCGCGGTCGGTTCTGGCAGGGGTTAAGGCAGCTGTTGTGGAGGACAAGTGGCAAGTTCCGGCACTTATCCCTCTGATTGCCGGGCAGATGGCACTGAAGAGCCGGTGCAAGGGGAAAATTGAAGATGAGGCATCGAGGCTTCCCGTCAATCAGCTTGTTTTGTCCGGGGAAGACGGGATGGTTATCCTGGAGCGTTACTGGGTGTTGCGCGGGTTGTCCGGCAGGGTATTCCAGGCCCTAACCGATTGGATTGACGCGGATGATGTGACGGTAGCGGGCAGGGCAGAGAGCGCCGCGTATGGGAAGGCAGGTGCCTATTTCCGAAACGCCCCCCTGCAATCCCTTTTTGAATTCAACCTCATCCCCGGCTGGGTGGAGATGACGAAAAAGATGGGCAAACTTGGGGGCAGTGCCGTTAGGGATTTGACGGTCTGGGGTGATGGGAAAATCAATCTCCTGACAGCGGACCGGGATGTTCTCTCTGTTTTGAGCGATGAAATGACGCCCCTGCTGCTGGATCGGATTGTTGAGGCAAGGGAGATGGGGCGTATCCAGGCAATAGGGGATTTCAAAAAAATCGCCCGGATGAACGACGCGGTTTTTCGCGCCTTTCAGCGGTGGGGAACGTTGAACAGTAAGACGTTTCGTGTTTTAATAGAAACCACGTATCGTAAAGGCCGGTTCAGGTTGTTTGCGATCCTGCGCAGGCAGGGAAACGGCGTAAGAACGATTTATTACAGGGAGGGATTTTGGCAGCCCATGTAATGGGTGTTTATACATCCGAAGGGGGTATCGCGGTGGCCCTGGCCAGCGGGACGGGAGAGGGGCGTGTGACCCATGCCTCGTGGCATCCCTCTCTGAAGCGGGAGGAAGACCGGGTTGCCTATCCCGCCGAGGAAATTTTTGAGCTTAAAAAAGGCCTGTCCCCGGATACGATAATTCTCTACGACACGGTTTGTCCGCTTTCCCCGTTTTTTATGGCCCTTCCCCGGCTGAAACCCCGTCAGGTTACGCAGGCCCTGATGATGGAGCTGGAAACGCGCAATGTCCCTTTGCTTGTTGATCCCGTCCCCGGTTTTTGCCTGAACCGTGTTTCCCATGGCGGCGCGCGGGAACGGGGCATTGCGGGTTTTGGGCTGGTCGCGGATGGCGGCAGGTATCGGGAGGCGCTTGGGAGGCACCGGCCCCTGGGAATTCAGCCCGATTTTTTGACACTGCCCATTATTCCCCTCGCGTTTTATGCCATGAAAAAGGTG
>JANTFN010000067.1 GCA_024763435.1 Thermodesulfobacteriota bacterium
TAGCCCCTTTCCCAAAAACATTAGGCTTGGGCGTCAGATCATCCAGACCGATATCCGTAATCGCGGCCAGCGTGTTAATAGCCGAAATGGCATCCGCCCCGCCCTTTTTGGCATACATGGCGGGTTCATTCATATCCGTGATGTTTGGGGTCATCTTTGCCATCACGGGGATAGTCGTTGCCTTTTTAACCGTTTCCGTAAATAATTCAACAAGATCAAAAGCCTGACCCACTTTGGATCCAGACCCTTCTATAGACATATGCGGACAGGAAAAATTGAGTTCCAGCATATCCGCCCCCGCATCCTCCGCCGATTTGGCCAGAATTTCCCACTCTTTGTTGGCAAATCCCATAATACTTGCCACAATTCGATGTTTTGGATAATGCTTTTTAAGCCATTTAATATCTTTGAGATTATGTTCCAGGGGGCGGTCGGAAACCTGCTCCACATTCTGAAGGCCAATCATACGGCTTCCCTGATAGTTATATTTATTCAACCTCGGAGACGGATGAATAATCGGCGTAACTTGCGTCGCAAGGGTTTTATAAGCAACACCAGCCCATCCGGCGTCAAAGGCACGCGCAATCATCTCCGCACAATTAGAAACGGGAGATGAAGAAAGCATAAACGGATTCAAAAATTTTACACCGCAAAAATCAATACTGAGATCTTTCATCGGTTTACTCCCCCTTCCCATTTAAGTGTTCCATAATGGCCTGGGCGGCCCTCTTCCCGTCCGCCACAGCTTCAACAACAAGTGCGGGGCCCCGCGTAATATCCCCTCCGGAATAAACCCACGGGCTGGAAGTTTGAAGCGTTTCATCCGAAACCTCTACAAGGCCGGCATTATTCCAAGAGATGCCTGCAAGGGCCTGCAGCCCTTCTTCCGACCGTGACGCAAGGGCCTCTATGGCAAAATCTGCCGTGATTTCAAATTCCGTCCCCGGAATTTCTTCCGGCCGCCGTCTGCCGGAGGCGTCCGGCGCCCCAAGACGTGTCCGTCTGCATGAAATTGATTCAAGGTGATCGCTGCCATTGTATTTTACCGGCTGGGCAAGAATGAGAAAGTGAATACCGTTATTCAGGGCCTGGACCTTCTCCTTTTCTTCCGCGGGCATCTGGGTATAAGAGCGTCTATACAGGAGATAAACGTCTTCCGCGCCTGCTTTAACAGCCCATTCAGCCGCGTCCATGGCCACGGAGCCGCCTCCGATAACCGCGGCAACCTTCCCCTTTACCGCAGTTTCAACCGCGGCATCGGATGTGTTTAAGCCGTTCAGAAACGCCGTTGCGCTCACAACCCCCTCAAGGGTGCTTCCTTCAATATCCAGACGAATAGGATCCCACAACCCCGGCGAAAAGAACACGGCTTTAAATCCCTGCTGTTTCAATTTCTCCAATCCATCGGTTCCTTCAACAGGGCTGTTTGTTTCAATGTTCACGCCGAGAGCACCTATTTCATTAATTTCTTTTTCCAGTCCCTTCGTCGAAAGCCTGAAGGATGGAATTCCGTATCTCAGATTTCCCCCTGGAAGGTTCTTTTTCTCAAAGACGGTAACCTCATACCCTTTTAAAGATAACTCCCGTGCGCAGGTCAAACCGGCGGGGCCGCTGC
The DNA here is from genome assembly GCA_024763435.1 of Thermodesulfobacteriota bacterium. GTDB lineage: Bacteria > Desulfobacterota > S145-22 > S145-22 > S145-22 > JANTFN01. The sequence continues at coordinate 1,616 of JANTFN010000067.1, forward strand.
CAACAACAGCAACCTTCTCTTTAACCTCCGCCACTTTCTTTACGGGTTGGAACCCGATAGCCCATCCATGTTCTACAAGGAAACGCTGCAATTTCCCTATCTGGATAGGCCTGTCAATAGCTGTCCGGGAACAGGCCAGCTCACAGAGTTTAGCCGTGGGGCAGACAACACCGCAGCTCCATCCGAATGGATTATTCTGTTTGATGGTTCGTATCGCGCCTGTTACGTTCCTGAACCTTGTCTTTCTGATAAAACTCCCCGGATCGGTCCCCGCGGGACAGGCCTGGCTGCACGGCGCGTCAAAACAGAGCAGGCAGCGGGCCGCCTCTTCTACTGCCAGAGTCAGGTTAAACCCCTTTTCCATCTCATCCGAAAACAATGGTGCTTTTTCTGCTGATTGTGTCGACATTCCTTTCCTCCTCTTATAAAAATTACTTCAAAAAAACAAATCCCTTCCTCAAGGCGAGAAGGGAAAACAATTTTTTTCATTTTACAGCTTCAAAAACGTTTGTCAAGACATGGGGCGCGGGGTCGGGGAGGATCGGAGAAGGGGTTTATATGAGGCGGGGGATGTATGTCAGCAGAATTAAAATATCGTTTTGAAATTTGTTTGGAGGGGGTTGCCGGAGAGAAAAAAACACTTGACATGAGAAAACAGGTTGTTTATTATGCCGTTATAATTGTTATAAAAGAGTGAGAAAACTTAAAAGGAGAAAACTCATGGCAAGAATCGTAAAAATCGGGTTGATTCAGGCAAAAAATGAGGTTCCCGGAACAGAGCCGGTGAGCGTCATTAAAAAGGCAATGATTGACAAACATGTCAAACTTATCGAAGAGGCCGCCGGTAAAGGGGCCCAGATGTTATGTCTCCAGGAGATCTTTTACGGCCCCTATTTTCCGGCCGAGCAGGAAACCAAATGGTATGAGGCGACCGAGAGAATCCCGGATGGCCCGACGGTTCAGTTGATGATGGAACTGGCCAAGAAGTACCAGATGGTCATCGTCGTGCCTATCTATGAAGAGGTCATGGCCGGGGTTTACTACAATACGGCTGCTGTTATTGATGCAGATGGCTCCTATCTGGGGATCTACCGTAAAAACCATATCCCCCATGTTGCCCCTGGATTCTGGGAAAAATTCTACTTCAAACCCGGCAACCTTGGATATCCGACCTTTCAGACCGCCTATGGCCGGGTAGGAGTCTATATCTGTTACGACAGGCATTTCCCTGAAGGAGCGAGGCTTCTCGGCCTGAACGGGGCGGAGATCGTTTTCAATCCTTCCGCAACCGTAGCGGGCCTTTCGGAATACCTGTGGAAACTGGAGCAACCTGCCCATGCCGTCGCGAACGGTTATTATATTGCGGCAATCAATCGAATCGGACATGAGCAACCCTGGGATATCGGAGAGTTCTACGGGTCGAGCTACATTTGTGACCCGAGGGGACAGATGGTGACCGTAGGCAGCCGAGACAAGGATGAGGTTATTGTGGGTGACGTGGATTTTGACATGATTAAGGAAGTTCGGAATGTATGGCAGTTTTTCAGAGACAGAAGGCCGGAGACCTATGGAGATATGACAAGGCTTCTTCCCTGAAAACAAAACATAACAAATAACCGGAGCAAACTCCTGAGGGTAGTTTAATGCAATTTGGCTGGTGGGGAAAATTATTAGAAGTTGATTTGAACCAACGAAAAACAGATGTGAAAGAAATTTCACCCGAAGACATGAGAACCTATTCTGGCGGCAGCGGATTTGCCGCCAGAATTTTATTTATGGGTCTCGATGAGGCTGTTGATCCGCTTTCAGAGAAATCGCCCATGCTATTCATGGCTGGACTGCTGACGGGAACACCGGCACCTTCCGCTTCGCGGTCAACAGTTTGCGCCCGTTCCCCTTTGACAGGTATCTGGGATGAATCAAACGTGGGCGGTTACTGGGGCGCGGAACTGAAGTCCGCGGGATGGGACGGCATTCTTGTCAGGGGTGTTTCGGAAAGTCCTGTCTATCTGTATGTTACCGGGGATGGTGTGGAAATTCGGGATGCTTCCAGTCTCTGGGGAAAAGACACCTTTGAAACGGAAGAGGCGATTCGGGCGCAGACTGACGCAAAGACGAAGGTTGCTTCCATCGGCCCGGCGGGTGAAAAAAAGATTTTAATCTCATCAATTATGTTTGACGGACGTCTGGGACGCGCGGCAGGCAGGGGCGGGCTGGGTGCCGTCATGGGGTCGAAAAATCTGAAGGCCGTCGCCGTGCGGGGTCATCAGCGTGTGCCTGTTCATGACCTTGCCGCCTTGAAGCGCCTCTTGAAGACCGAGATCCCGGTTATCAGAGAAAAAGCCGCCGGGATGACCAAATTGGGAACCGCGGGGGGCGTGCAAGCCGTGGAGGCGTGGGGAGACCTGCCCATCAAGAACTGGCGGTTGGGAAGTTGGGAAGAAGGCGCGATTAAAACCACCGGCCAGACCTGGCTGCCCAAAACCCTGGCCTCTCATCACACCTGTTATGGATGCCCCATTCGCTGTTCAAAGCTTATCCGCCTCGATACCGGACCCTATGCGGGAATCTACGGGCACTTTCCGGAGTATGAAACCCTGGCCGGGTTCGGCGCAAACTGTCTAAATGACAACTATGAAGTCATTATGGCGGCCAATGACCTGTGTAACCGGTATGGGCTTGACACTATCTCCGCGAGCGCGGGCGTTGCCTTTGCCATGGAGCTTTATGAGAAGGGAATCATCAGCACCTCGGACACAGATGGTCTTGAGGTGCTTTGGGGGAATGCTGACAGCATCCTGACCCTGACCCGCCAGATAGCCGAGGGAAAGGGCTTTGGAAAAATCCTGGGGGAAGGAACCCGAAACGCGGCCTTGAAGATTGGAAAGAATACCATCGAATACAGCATTCAGGTCAAAGGGCTTGAGTTTGCCTTTCACGACCCGCGCGCCTTTACCTCCATGGCGGCGAATTACGCCACGGAAAACAGGGGGGCCTGTCACCTCGGTGCCCTGACCTATTTCCTTGGCCGGGGGATTAAGGTTCCGGACCTTGGGTATACCGAACCCCCGGATGTCCTGTCGAATGAAGGCAAGGGGAAAATTGCCTATGACATGCAGAATTACATGAGCATTTTTAACCCCATGGGATTGTGTAAATTCCTCTTTCTCGCAAGTGTTGGCCCGACTCAAATTGCCGGATGGGTCCGGGCGGTAACCGGATGGGATGTGAGCGGCGACGAACTGATGGAGATGGGGCAGCGTCTTTTCAGTCTGAAACGGATGTACAACGTCAGGCTGGGTATCAGTCGGAAGGATGACATCCTGCCGCCGCGCCTGATGGACCACGCGCGTCCGTCAGGAAAATCGCAGGGAAGTCTGCCGCACCTCGGAAAGATGCTGGACGAGTATTACAAGCTCCGCGGATGGTCGGAAGAAGGTATCCCGAGGCCGGAGACGCTGGAAACCTTGGGACTGGCATGGACAAAGGATGCCCTTCCTATTGTTATTTAACAAAGTTTTAGTTTAAGGAGGCCCCTTATGGATATCAAGATAACTAACGCGCACATTATTACGGCAACGGATGCCTATAAAGGAGAAATCGGGATTCGTAACGGTAAAATCGCGGTAATTTCCCGCAAACTTTCCGAAAAGGCAGATAAGATTATCGACGCAAAGGGGAAATACGTTTTCCCCGGCGCTATCGATATTCATACCCATCTCGATATGCCCTTTATGGGAGAAACATCCAGCGACGACTTTAAGACGGGGACTATTGCCGCCGCGTTTGGGGGAACGACAGCCCTTGTGGATTTCGCAATTCAGGGGAAGGGAATGTCCCTTAGAGACGCCTTTGACACCTGGAGCGCAAAAGCCAAAGGGAAAGCAGTGATAGATTACGGGTTCCATGTGGCGATCTGTGATCTTAACGATAAGGTCCTTGATGAAATTCCTGAAATGGTCAAGGCAGGAATTACAAGTTTCAAGTGCTTCCTCGCCTATAAAGGGGCCCTGATGATTGATGACGGCGCGCTTTTCCGAATTCTGAAGCAGGCCAATCGATATGGCGCGCTGGTTATGATTCACGCGGAAAATGGTGATATCATTGATATTCTCGTCTCGGACATGATTAAAAACGGCAAGACAGCTCCAAAATACCATGCCCTGAGCCGCCCCCCTGAGGCCGAGGGAGAGGCAACAGGCAGGGGGATTGCCGTAGCGCAGATGGCGGGCGCGCCCATTTACATCGTGCACCTGACCTGTCGGGAGGCCCTGGAAAAGGTTGTGGCCTCGCGTGACGCCGGATTTCCAACCTTTGCTGAAACCTGTCCTCAGTACCTGCTGCTGAGTTATAAAAACTACGAAGAGCCCAATTTTAACGGGGCAAAATACGTCATGTCACCGCCGGTTCGTTCGCGGGAAGATCAGGCGGCTCTCTGGAAGGCCCTGAAGACAGGGGACCTTCAGGTTGTTTCCACCGACCATTGCCCCTTCAACTTCAAGGGGCAGAAGGAACTGGGACGGGATGATTTCTCTAAAATCCCCAATGGCGCGCCGGGGATTGAAAACCGGGTTTCCCTCATGTTTTCCGAGGGCGTCGGAAAAAAACGCCTGAGCCTCAACCGGTTTGTTGAGATTGTTTCAACGGCACCCGCCAAACTGTTTGGGATGTTCCCTGAAAAAGGAACAATCGCGGTGGGCAGTGACGCGGATCTTGTTATTTTTGATCCGAAAAAACCCTTTACGATTTCGGCAAAAACGAATCACCAGAACGTGGATTACACGCCCTACGAAGGCTTCAAAGGGAAAGGGGTTGTGGAAACGGTCCTTTCCGGCGGCAGGGTTGTCGTGGAAGACGGCAAAATGCTGGCACAACCGGGTTCAGGACGTTTTATCAAACGGAAGCCTTCAAAAAAAGGCCTTATGTAACATTTTAAATAGAAACGGGAAGGAGGTGATAGAAAGGGGAAGATGGCTTTACCTGGTGAAGCCGTCAAAGGCAAGTGGCTTATTATCAGTATAACCTTAACAAGGGGGTAAAGGAATGAGCGAACAGAACGCAACTGAAGCAAAGGGATGGGTTGTTTACCCAATCGGGAGCCGTCCCAAATGGCCCATGGCTTTTCTGCTGGGATTTCAGCAGTATCTGACCATGTTCGGGGCAACAGTTCTTATCCCGTTTATCATTGGCGGGGCAATGAAACTTCCTCAAAAAGAACTCGCCCTTTTGATTGCAACCATCTTTTTTACCTCGGGTCTCTGCACATTAATCCAGCAGTCACCCATTGGGAACAGGCTCCCCATCGTTCAGGGCGGAACCTTTTCCTTCCTTGGACCCACCTTTGCCATCATCGGCATGGTTGGAGCAAAGAAACTTGGGTGGCAGGTTCAGATTCAGGAAATCTCCGGCGCGATTCTTCTGGCATCGGTCGTTGAAATTGTCCTCGGATACTCCGGCCTTGCCGGTGTTATCAAAAGAGGTATCAGCCCCGTTGTCATTGGTCCCACCATCGCCATGATCGGGTTGGCCCTGTATGGTATCGGCGCGCCTTGGATGGCTTCTAACTGGATTATTTCACTGATTACCCTGATCGCCCTGATTCTCTATTCACAGGTGTTTTCCAGAAAATCAAAGCTGTTCCTCCTGTTTCCCGTTTTGCTTGCCATTGCCACGGGGTGGATCTGCGCCCTGATAGGCACGCTGGCGGGCTGGATCCCGCCGACCAATGCGGCCTATCTTAAAACGGACCTTCTCTTCGCGGCACCCTGGATCAGCTTCCGTCCGTTAATGCCTTTTAAATGGGGCGTTCCTGACTTTGGCAGTTCCACGCTGTGGGCAGGGGCCGTAGGCATGCTGGCCGGGTATCTCGCTTCCATGATTGAATCGATCGGTGATTACTATGCCTGTGCGAGAATCTCGGAGGCACCAGTGCCAACCGAGAAGATGATCTCACGCGGTCTGGGCGCCGAAGGTCTGGGCTGTCTTGTTGCCGGAATTATGCAGACCTGTAACGGAACCACCTCCTACTCCGAGAACATCGGATCCATCGGTCTGACACGCGTGGCAAGCCGCCGCGTGATTCGGGCGGGTGCGATTCTGATGCTGTTTATTCCTATTGTCGGTAAGTTCGGAGCCCTGCTCGCGACCCTGCCAAAGCCTGTGGTTGGATCGATGTTTGTCGGCCTGTTCGGCCTGATTGCCGCGGTAGGGCTTTCCAATCTGTCTCTGGTCAATATGAACAACTCCCGAAACCTGTTTATTATCGGCCTTTCCTTTTTCGCGGGCCTGAGTGTTCCGGCCCATTTCAGCGCGCATGCGATCAAGTGGGTTACTTATGGAAAGGGGATCGAGGTTATCGGAAACATCCTTCAGGCTATCTTCACGACCGGTATGGGGGTGACGGCCATTGTCGGGATTATACTTGACAATGTTCTCCCGGGCGCGACGCGCAAGGAACGCGGGCTTGAGGCTTGGGAAACCGAGGCATCGGATGAGGCCTGGGAAAAGGCCGAAGCCGAATGGGCCGCCATGGCTGAAGGTGAAATGCGGGCCGTTGTCATCGAATAACACGTTGAACATACATAATACTTTCAGGGGGATAGAAACCTGTCCCCCTGAAAATTTTTTTGATCTTACAGCAGCTCCCCAATCATGAAGAAAATTCTGTGGCTTATATATATCTTAATGTTTCTGACAGGCCTTACAAGTATTTATACTATTTTTAATGTCGGCAACCCTCACTCCCTGCTACGATGGGTTATCAAAACAGATGCTTATGATGTTTATATCGCGATGG
>JANTFN010000068.1 GCA_024763435.1 Thermodesulfobacteriota bacterium
TAACTGCCTTCTTTCCAGTTTTAGCGCTGGTTTCCTTTGCCGCAGACTTCGCGCTGGCTTTCTTTGGGGATTTTTTACCCGTCTTTTTCTTTTTTTCTTTGACTTCCTCTTTAACCAGTTCCAGGAAGGCCATCGGCGCGCCATCCCCTTTCCGGTAACCAACCCTCAAAATACGCGTATACCCACCTTCTCGTTTTTCATACCGCGGCGCAATCTCATCAAAAAGCCTCTGCACAACAGATTTCTTCATCAAAACCGAAGCCGCCCTTCGTCTTGCATGCAGAGAACCATTTTTTCCAAGCGTTATCATCTTATCCGCGATTCTGCGAGCTTCCTTCGCCTTCATAACGGTTGTTTCAACTCGCTCATGTTCAAGCAGGGAAGTCACAAGGTTTCGCAACATTAGCGATCTGTGGCTGCTTGTTCTGTTCAGTTTTCGAAATGCCTTTAAATGCCTCATCTTGTATTCCTCTACTCAGACGGTTTGTTAACTTTTGAAGGGTCAAAATCCTCTATCTTCATTCCGAGATAAAGCCCCATATCCTCCAGGACCTTTTGAATTTCCTCGAGTGACTTCTTTCCAAAATTGGGTGTCCTCAATATTTCATTTTCGGGGATCTGCACCAATTCACCAATTAATCTTATATTCGCGTTCTTCAAACAGTTTGTAGAACGAACCGATAATTCAAGTTCATCCACGCTCCTGTAGAGGTTCTCATTCTCGTCATCCCCAGCTTGCTCTTCCTCCGTGCTCCCCAGTCTCATTTCCTCTTCGCTGTATTTTGCAAAGATAGACAACTGTTCAATCAGAATACGTGAAGCCTGTTTCAAGGCCTCTTCAGGGGAGATAACACCATTCGTCCAGATTTCAAGGATGAGTTTGTCATAATCGGTCTTTTGTCCGACACGCGCATTGGACACCACATAGTTGACCTTCCTGATAGGGGAATAAATGGCATCAATCGGAATAACCTCAACTCCGAGTTCAGGGTCCCTGTTTTGATCCTGCGGGACATACCCGCGCCCCATCCGGACATAAAGGTCCATTTTTAGACGGCCACCTTTTTCAAGGTTCGCGATAACATGATCCTGATTTACGATACTAACGTTATGGGGAAGTTCAAAATCCCCCGCGGTCAAGGTTCCAGGGCCCTTAATATCTACATGAAGAACCTTGGGATCGTCCGTTTCCATTTTGACGATAACCTGTTTCATATTCAGGATAATATCGGACACATCTTCAACCACACCCTTTACCGGTGAAAACTCATGCGTTACACCCTCGATTCTTATCCCTGTAATCGCGGCACCGACAATGGATGACAATAAAACACGCCGCAGCGCATTCCCAATCGTCAACCCGTAGCCGCTTTCAAATGGTTCCGCGATAAATCTCCCGAAATTAAATTCGGGTTCAATCTTATCCTCTTCAACCCCAACGGGGCGGATAAGTTTACTCAACATATTCTTTGTATCCATGGGTTAAACCCCTATATTAAATAAGCAAACTTTAACATTATTATTTCGAATAAAGCTCGACAATAAGCTGTTCATTAACCGACACGCGCACATCCTCACGTGTTGGCTCATCTTTTACAATACCCTCCATCTTGTCGGCATCTAATTCCAGCCACTGCGGCAACCCGCCTCTTTTGCTTGCGAGTTCAATTGCCTCAATAATGGCGGGCATTTTTTTACTCTTTTCCTTTACCGTTATCTTATCGCCAACCTTCACATGATAATTCGCGATATCTACTTTGTGGCCATTTACAAGAAAATGCCCGTGACTCACAAGCTGCCTTGCCTGGTTTCTTGATACAGAAAAGCCAAGAGTAAAGACCACATTATCAAGCCGTTTTTCAAGGAGAAAAAGTAAGTTCTCCCCTGTAATTCCTTTTTTATTGTCCGCTAATTTAAAATATCTCCGAAATTGTTTCTCGAGAACGCCATAAATCCGCCGCGTTTTCTGCTTTTCACGCAACTGTATGGCATAATCTGAAAATTTTCGGCGTCCCCGCCCATTTTGCCCGGGCGGATAAGGCCGTCTCTCAAACGCGCACTTATCTGTAAAACATCTATCACCCTTTAAAAACAACTTTGCGTTCTCGCGCCTGCAAAGCCGGCATAACGATCCTGAATAACGAGCCAATTTAAACCTCCTGCTTTCCTATCACTTTATAAATTAAACACGCCTGCGTTTTGGCGGACGACATCCATTATGGGGAATGGGCGTAACATCTTTAATCATCTGGATGCGAAACCCTACTGCCTGAAGTGCTCTCAAAGCCGCCTCTCTTCCAGATCCGGGTCCCTTTACAAGGACATCCAATGTCCTGACGCCATGTTCCATCGCTTTTTTCCCGCAATCCTCAGCCGCAATCTGGGCGGCAAAGGGGGTGCTTTTCCGCGACCCTTTAAATCCCTGCCCTCCGGCACTGGCCCATGAAATGGCATTGCCCTGGGGATCTGTAATCGTAATTATCGTATTGTTAAATGTTGCCTGTATATGAGCAATACCCTGGGGGATATTTTTTTTGACCTTCTTTTTCCCCTGGCTGCTTTTTCTCGGTTTGGCCACGTAACGCCTCCTTAAGTATTATCTATTATCTCTTTTTACCCTTAATTGCCCTTCTGGGGCCTTTCCTTGTCCTGGCATTGGTATGCGTACGCTGCCCGCGGGCTGGTAAGCCCCGACGATGACGCAATCCCCTGTAGGAACCAATATCCATAAGCATCTTAATATTAGTCGTCACTTCACGCCTAAGATCCCCTTCAACCCGGAAATTCTTTTCTATTTCCTGATTGATTTTTCGAATCTCATCAGCCGTAAGCTCATGTACCCGTTTACTCAGGTCAATCTTCGCTGTATCCAGAATTTTTTTCGCGGATGTCCGGCCTATTCCGTAAATATAGGTCAAACCAATCTCAACCCTTTTGTTTTTCGGTAAATCAACCCCTACAATTCTTGCCAATGTCTCCTCCTATACGTTCCCGGGATGAATTTCCGGTTACCCTTGTCGCTGTTTATGTTTGGGGTTTTCGCAAATAACCCTGACAACGCCTTTTCGTTTGATAATCTTGCACTTATCGCAGATTTTTTTTACTGACGATCTTACCTTCATTTTTCCACCTCAGTTATTTGCCTCTATAGGTTATTCTGCCTTTTGAAAAATCATAAGGCGACATTTCCACAGTAACTTTATCTCCCGGGAGTATCTTTATAAAATGCATCCGCATCTTCCCTGAAATATGCGCGAGGATACGATGCCCGTTTTCCAATTCCACGCGAAACATGGCGTTCGGTAATGTTTCAACGACCTTTCCCTCTGTCCTGATAACACCTTCTTTTGCCATTTACGCGTCACTTCCGGGAATTTTATCCCCGCCAAGAGCAATCAGAATAGAATTAAAAATCTCTTCCATTCCGCCTTCCCCGGGAATCGTTCTGAGCAGGCCCTTTGTACCATAAAAAGATATAAGCGGCTCTGTCTGCTCACGGTAAACCTTCAGCCTGGACCGAATCGTCCCTTCCGTGTCATCGTCTCTCTGAATCAGCGCGCCGCCACACTTATCACAGACGCCTTCCTTTGCCGGGGGATCAAATTGAATATGATACCCCGCGCCACACGCGGGACAGGTTCGACGGCCCGTGAGCCGTTTTACAATCTCTTCATCTTTAACGGCAATATTGACAACATGGTCCAGGCGGCTGTTCATCTTACCCAGCATTTCATCCAGGGCTTCTGCCTGGGCAATCGTTCTTGGGAATCCATCCAGAATATACCCGTTCTTACAATCGGATTCCAAAATTCTATCCCGTATAATCCCGATGACCACCTCGTCCGGAACAAGCGCCCCTTTGTCCATATAGCCTTTTGCCATGGCACCCATTTCTGTTCCTTCCTTCACGGCTTTTCTCAGGATATCTCCAGTCGAAATCTGCGGAATCTTATAATGTTCCACCAGCCTGACCGCCTGCGTCCCCTTTCCCGCACCGGGAGGGCCGAGTAATATCAGTTTCATTCTCTTATCCTTTTCCCGTTCTATCTTCGTTTTGAACTTTTATGTGTTAACAGCCCATCATAATGCCGGGTCAACAAGTGTGTCTCCATCTGCTGTATCGTGTCAATTCCAACCTGAATAACAATCAGCAAGGCTGTCCCGCCAAAATAAAAGGGAACCCCAAACTTTGTAATCAGAACCGTGGGCAGCACACAAATCAGCGAGACATAAACGGCACCTCCGAGAGTAATTCTCGTCAGGACCTTATCAATATAATCCGCCGTCCACTTTCCAGGCCTTATACCGGGAATATATCCCCCAAATTTCTTCATGTTATCGGCAACATCAACCGGGTTGAAAACAATCGCCGTATAAAAATAGCAGAAGAAGAAAATCATGCCGACGTAGAGTACAATATAAAGCGCACTGGAGGGGCTCAGCATCGCCGATATTTTCTTCATGATTGGATGCTGGATGAAATTCGCAATCGTTGCGGGAAACATAATGATGGAAGAGGCAAAAATCGGCGGAATAACGCCTGAGGTATTTATCTTCAAGGGGAGAAAGGTACTCTGTCCCCCATACATCTTCCTTCCGACAACCCGTTTGGCATATTGGACGGGAATCCGCCTCTGCGCGGTCTCCACGTAAACGATAACGGCAACCACAGCAACCATCAGCACAATAAGCAGAATAAGTGTGAAAATCCCGAGCTCTCCAGTCCTGAGAAGGCGTATCGTATTGATGATAGCGGAAGGCATTCCTGCTATAATCCCCGCCATAATGATCAGGGAAATCCCGTTCCCGATTCCTTTTTCCGTAATCTGTTCTCCAAGCCACATAACAAAAGCCGTTCCGGCAGTTAGCGTCAGAACCGTCATCAGGCGGAAGGACCACCCCGGGTTCATGACAATCATCTCTCCCGCTACGCCACGCATCTGCTCAAGCCCGAAGCTAATCCCGAAACCCTGAATAATACTCAGCACAATTGTTCCATAACGCGTATACTGAACAATCTTTTTTCTGCCGGCATCCCCTTCTTTGGAAAGTCGCTCAAGATAGGGAACCGAAACTGTAAGAAGTTCCAGAATAATCGCCGCGCTGATATAAGGCATGATGCCCAGGGCAAAAATGGATAGACGCCTGAACCCACCCCCCGCAAACATATCAAACAATCCGAAAAGGGTCCCCCGCGCCTGGGCAAACAACGCCATCAAGGCATCCGAGTTAATCCCGGGGGTCGGGATATGGATCCCCATCCGGTAAATCGCCAACAGCACGAGCGTCATCAGTATCCTGCGTTTTAACTCAGGAACCTTCCCAACATTTCCAAAACTGACAGCCACTAAAGTTCCCTGACCTTTCCGCCTGCTTTTTCGATTTTTTCTCTGGCAGCCCTGGTAAATTTGTGCGCTGAAACCGTCAGGGGAATTTTTATTTCTCCGTCACCAAGAATTTTTACACCATCCAGCGTCTTTTTTATAACCCCCTTCTCCAGAAGTGCCTCTAAACCAACCTCACTGCCCGCAGGGAATTCGCTGAGTTGTTCCAGATGAATCAACACATAGTTCTTTTTAAAAATATTTACAAACCCCCGTTTTGGCAGTCGGCGCTGAAGCGGCATCTGGCCGCCTTCAAACCAGGGCGGGACACCTCCGCCGGAACGCGAACGCTGCCCTTTCATGCCTTTACACGAGGTACATCCATGCCCGGAACCTGTTCCGCAACCGACCCTTTTTCTCTTCTTAACCGCGCCTTCAGGAGGCCTCAAATCGCTGAGTTTCATCATTCCCTCATTCTATGGGTTCTACATTTAATAAGTAGCTTATTTTATTAACCATTCCTCTTATAATCGGGGTATCCGCCTTTTCAACCGTTTGATTGCATTTTCGCAATCCCAGGCTTCTCAAGACCCTCCGATGTTCCTTCTTGTGCCCTATTTCACTTTTTACCTGCGTAATTTTAAGTCTCTTTGCCATCTAAAAATGCCTCTTGAAAAAGTTATCCCTGTTTTTTAACGGTTTCTTTCCTTGAACGTTTGATATCATCCGGATTTCCAAGACGCCTCAACCCCTCCAATGTCGCCTTAACAAGGTTATGGGGGTTATTGGAACCAAGAGATTTCGTCAGAATATTCTGGACACCCGCCAATTCCACCACAGCTCTTACCGCCGAGCCTGCAATAACACCCGTTCCCTGAGAAGCCGGCCTCAAAATAACCCTACCCGCGCCATACCGGCCCAGAACCTCAAAAGGTATTGTATGGTTATCCAGGGATATTTCCGTGAGATTCTTGCGTGCCTTCTCAACACCCTTTCTTATGGCTTCCGGAACTTCATTCGCCTTCCCCATTGCAGCGCCAACCCTTCCCTGACCATCGCCAACAACAACCAGCGCGCTGAAACTGAATCTCCGGCCGCCTTTAACGACCTTGGCAACCCTGTTAATATAAACAACCTTATCTATTAGTTCATCTTCATTCAAATCAACTTGGTTATTCAACAAAACCTCCCCGCAACTTTTTTAAAATACAAGACCTTTTTCCCTTGCGCCTTCTGCAAGGGCCTTGACGCGGCCATGATATAAAAACCCATTTCTATCAAAAACAACCTCTTTCACATTTGCCGCGAGTGCACGTTCAGCAACAAGTTCGCCAACCTTCTTAGCGGCATCCTGATTAGATGTCCCCTTCAATTTTTTCCGAACCTCCGCCTCCAGCGTTGAAGCCTGGCACAGCGTTTTCCCTTCCGTATCCAGGATTATCTGTGCGTATATATGCTTCAAACTCCTGTAAACCGTCAGACGCGGCCGCTCAGCATTTCCTGAAAGTTTCTTCCTGACGCGATATTTCCGCTTCATTCTCGCCGTACGTTTTTTGACATTTTTATCCATAATTCCGCTCTTCCTGTTTAAAAGATAATTACTTGGTTTTTCCTACTTTCCGTCTTACCTGCTCTCCAACATAACGGATCCCTTTTCCCTTATAAGGCTCCGGTGGTCTGAACGACCGTATTTTCGCCGCAACAGCCCCTACCAGTTGTTTATCGATTCCCTTTATGGCAATCTGGGTCAATTTTTCTATCTCTATGTCGATTCCATCGGGAAGTGGGAAAATAACGGGATGAGAATACCCAAGACTCAACTTCAGGTCCCTGCCTTCAAGCGCCGACCGATAGCCAACACCGATGATTTCAAGCCGCTTCTCAAACCCCTTACAAACACCGAGAACCATATTATCAATCAGGCTGCGTGTGAGGGCCTGAAAGGCGTTGGCCTTTTTAGCCAGCTTCCCTTCCTCCACCTTGGTAACGTATAATTCTTCCCCTTTAATATCAACACCCACGCCTTCGGGTATTTTCTGCGTTAGCTGACCCTTTGGCCCCTTCACCGAAACCACTCTTCCGTCAACCTTAACTTCAACCCCTTTTTCCAGGACTACCGGTTTTTTACCAATTCTGGACATATTTTAACCCTTCTCTTACCAAACCTTGCAGAGCAATTCGCCCCCAAGGTTTTCCTGTTTTGCCTGTTGATTTGTCATAATTCCCTTAGACGTAGATAAAATCGCGATTCCCATATCATTTAACACAGAAGGAATATCCTTGCTTTTTACGTAAATTCTTCTACCGGGACGACTGACTCTCTGCAAATCGTTGATGGGTTTGAAATTTTTCCGCTTTTTCTTCAGGTAAACCCTTATCGTTTTATATCCCTGTTTATTATCACCAATCTTGAAATTTTTAATAAACCCCTCTTCCTTGAGGATTTCAGCAATCCCCTTCTTAAGTCTGGAATAGGGAATATCCGTCATTTCCAAACTCGCGCGGTTCGCGTTTCTCACCCTTGTAAGCATATCCGCAATAGGATCTGTCATACACATATTTTTGTATCCTCCACCTAACCCTGGTTACCAGCTCGATTTAATTACACCCGGGATTAATCCCTCAAGGGCGTATTTTCTTAAACAGATGCGGCACATGTTAAATTTTCTGTAATACCCCCTTGAACGCCCGCACACCGGGCAACGGTTGTATTCG
>JANTFN010000069.1 GCA_024763435.1 Thermodesulfobacteriota bacterium
TACGCGGCGCGGAAATTTAAAATGGCCATGGAGGCATTTAGCGGATTTCTGAAGCGCTATCCGAAACACCCATACGCGAGCAACGCCCTTTACTGGACCGGGGAGTCCTACTATTCCATGGGGCATTATGAAAAAGCTGCGGGTTATTTCAAGGAAGTTGTTAAAAAGTATCCAAAGGGGAACAAGACCCCGGATGCCTTGTTAAAATTGGGATATACCTACGCGGAACTTGGCAAAAAGAAGGAAGCAAGAACTTACCTTTTTGATCTCATGGATAAATTCCCTTTCAGCGAAGCCGCGCAAAAGGCACAAGCCAAACTGGATGCCCTTTATTAAGTACACCGGTTTTTAACAGCTGCCTTTGCTCTCCAATTTTTCTCCAATTTTTTTGCCTTTCTCTTGCCAGTATTTCTTTGAGCAGCTATCGGGGTTAAATATTTTTCTGATTTTTAATCGCTAAAAGGATATTGAACCTTTTTAAAAGATGGGATAGGTTTTGGACGTATGAATTTACAGGAAACTGATGACAGGGAGAATGAAATGTTATGGAACAGCGAGGAAGCTCAGCTTTTAAAAGAGGCTGTGCTGAATTTAGAAAAGGGGTTTTCAACCCTTCCGAAATTTGAGCCACAATTGAAAGCAGAACAGTTGAAACCGGTTCTTCTGGATGTGGCCGAAAAGATGCGTGACAATTACCCTTATTTTCACCCTTTTTACGCCGGGCAGATGCTCAAACCGCCGCATCCTGTTGCGCGTCTTGCCTATATGCTGGCACTTTATGTTAATCCCAATAATCATGCCCTGGATGGGGGACGGGCAAGCTCCCGTATGGAAAAAGAGGCGGTGGCTCAGATTGCCGCAATGTTCGACTGGAAGACACACCTGGGGCACTTATGCGGTGGGGGCACGATGGCGAATATGGAGGCCCTGTGGGTATCGGGAAGGTTGAACCCCGGTAAGGCCGTGGCGGCGTCCGACCAGGCACATTATACGCACGGACGGATTACGGGGGTTCTGAAACTGCCGTTTCGGGAAATAGAGAGTGATAACAAGGCACGGATGGATATGAACGCCCTCGAAGATGCCCTGAAGGGCGGGGCAATTGGAACGGTTGTCGCAACGATGGGGACCACGGCTACGGGGTCTGTGGATCCCCTGCCGGAAATTCTGGCCCTGCGTGAAAAATATGGTTTCCGTGTGCACGCGGATGCGGCCTACGGCGGTTACTTTACGCTTGCCGCAACACTGGCCAAAGAGACAACGGCGGCTTACCGCTGTTTAGACAGGGTAGATTCCCTCGCTATTGACCCGCACAAACACGGGCTTCAGCCCTATGGGTGCGGCTGCATTATTTTCCGGGACCCGTCGGTTGGTGCCCTTTACAAACATGATTCCCCCTATACCTATTTCAGCTCACACGAGCTTCACCTCGGAGAAATCAGCCTGGAATGTTCGCGGGCGGGGGCCTCGGCAGTGGCGTTATGGGCGACCCAGCGGGCCCTTCCGCTTACGCGGGAAGGTTCTTTTGCCCGATCCCTGGAAAAATGCCATGCCGCCGCGTTAGACCTCTATAAAAGGCTTTGTGACGACGCGCGTTTTATGACAGCCTGGGTTCCGGAGCTGGATATCGTTATCTGGGTGCCTCGGGCCAATACTGTTTCCGAAATGTCGGCCCTGTCATCAAAACTCTTTGAGGCGTGTGCCGAAAAAAATCTTCATCTGGCCCTGGCAACCCTTCCCGCCAGGTTCTTCGGGAAGGGGTTCAAGGGGGATGAGGAGTCTCTTGTCTGCCTTCGCTCCTGCCTCATGCAACCGGAACACCTGGACGGGATGGATGCGATCTGGAATATTTTCTCGGAGGTAACTGAGGAAGTTACCGCCTGAAAAAACAGCGGGAGTTGTCAGAGAGAAACCTCGTTCAGGAAGGAGAGGGTTTTGAATGTGTGCTCCAGTTGCTGGGTGGTGAAGGCCCCCAGCAAAGCGGCGATTTCCCGCCGCGCATTCGCGGAAATCCGGATACGGGGTGCCGCGTTAAGGGGGCATTGTTTTAAATAATGAAGAATCCCTGAAGATTCCGCTGTTACGGCGAATGAGAGGGCCTTTTCCGGGCCGGTTGCGCACTTTTCGCAGAGGAATCCCCCGCGCCGTGGGTTGAACCTGTTATGTTCTCCCCTTTTGACAGGCTGTTTGCAGGTCAGGCAGGCCTCAAAATCGGGGGTAAAGCCGAGAAGCCGCATGATATGAATCTCAAGATAAAAGCGAATGGGTATCAGGTCATCCACTGCGCACAGCCGCCGAAAGGCCGTGATAATAAGATCGTAAAGCTCTCTGTGGGGCTCGCCCTCTTTCACAGTTGTAAGAATAAGTTCAAAGGTATAGTGCAGGAGGGCGATTTTTTGAATGTTATCGGCGATTTCTCCGAAGGCCTCTGTCGGGTCGGCGGCCTTGATGAAATAGAGCCTATGCGTGGGTTTTTTGCTAAGTGAGAAGGTATACACGCTAAAGGGTTCAAGGTGATGGGGAAACCGATGTTTGCTCCGTTTAATTCCCTTGGCGATAGCGGAGATAACGCCCTGTTCGCGGAGAAAAAGGGACGCGATTTGGTCACTTTCCCCGTAGTCCGTCAGACGCAGGACAAGGCCATGCATGACGCGCTGTCAGCCTATTAAATGAAAATAATTCATCATCAAGGTAGCAAAGCCAAGGTAAATCAAAATTCCCACAATATCGTTGGACGTGGTGACAAAAGGGCCTGACGCGATAGCGGGATCGACGTGTATTTTTCTGAAAAAGGTGGGGACAAGCGTGCCCATGGTTGCCGCGACCGTCATGGAGCCCATCATGGAGACTCCGACCACAATCCCAAGGATGAAGCTTCGGTGCCACAGATACCCGACACACCCTACAACGATGCCGCAGCATAACCCCATCAGGAGTCCCACGAGGATCTCCCGGGTCAGAAATTGTTTGACGCGGGTGAAGTCCACTTTTCCAGTGGCGAAACCGCGGACCATAATGGACGAGGACTGCACGCCGACATTTCCTCCCATGCCCGTGATGACAGGGATAAAGGTAATCAGTGCCAGCATATCCTTAATTGTAACCTTGAAAAGCCACATAAGATAACCGGTGACAAGCCCCCCGAAGAGGTTGGTAATCAGCCATGGCAGCCGTAGTTTTGCAACCCGCGTAACCTTGTCGTGGTAAACATATTCTTCTTCCTTGGTTCCGGCCATTTTCATAAAGTCTTCTGTGGCTTCTTCGCGAAGAACATCGATGATATCATCGACTGTGATAATACCCATCAGGCGGTTTTTGTCGTCAACGACCGGGACCGCCAGAAAGTTGTAGCGCTCCACAACCCGCGCGACTTCTTCCTGGTCCATATCGGTCGTCACAGAAATAATATCGGTTGTCATGATGTCCAGAAGCCGGGTTTCCGGCGGGACAACAACAAGCTGACGAAGTGAGACAACGCCGACGGGGTGATCCCGTTCATCTACGACATAGATATAAAAAACCATCTCGGCTTCCGCGTTTTTCTGGATAGCCTTAATCGTGTCTCCGGCGGTTGTTTCTTCCCGCAGCGCGAAAACCTCCGTAGTCATGATTCGTCCGGCGGTCTTTTCTTCATACTGGAGAAGGTCTTCTACTTCTTTCTGGTCTTCCTTCTCCATGAGCATGAGGACGCGGTTCGCAATTTCTTCAGGAAGGTTGGATATCAGCTCCGCCGCGTCGTCAGAAGACATTTCTCTGAGGATGTTGCTGATTTGTTCCTCGGTCATGCCGGCAAGGAGATGAACACTGTCTGAAACATCCAGTTCAGAAAGGATTTCCGCCGCTTTTTCAGCATCCTTGATAAGGCCAAAAACCATGCGTTTTTCGGAATCGGTAAGATACCGGATGATATCGGCGATATCCACGGGATGGGATTTTTCCAGAATGTTGGAAAGGTGCACCACCGCCTGGCGGCGGCTCAATCGCCGCACGCTGTCCAGAAGTACCTGGGTTTTTGTTTTAACCATAATTTCTCACCTTTTCAGGGCACCTTCGTATTAATGATATCCACCCCTTCCGGGGGTTCAAAGCGGAAGACACTATCGGGTATTTCAGAGGTAATGTCAACATCACTGAAGGAAATGCTCGTATCCGCGCCCTGGGGTGAGGCCCAGCTTACTTTTTTGATGATGCCTGTACTCTTATTGAAGGTGAGAAACAGCTTCGAGATGTTTTGAAGCGGGGTTTTTGAAAACAATTGCAGGGTTATAGCCATATCTTTTATTTTTATAACCTTTGCCGTGAATTCACTGTCGATCGTTCCCATTCCTTTAAGGAAGGTATAGGGAAAGTGTTTCATTTTTTTCTGGAAGTGCCGATCCACCATGACCTGGTTATCCGCCGTCTGATAAATCCAGAGGGTCTTTCCGTCACTGATAATCAGGACAGGCTCCGGTTTGTCATAATCCCATCGCAACTTGCCGTCTTTTCGGAGATAGACAATGCCGCTTGCGATGTCTGGGGTAACAACACCCGGGGCACCAGAGACCTGAAGGAACTTCGCCCTGAGAAACTGAACTTTTTCGTAACGGGTTCGAATTATTTTGAGACAGGCCGCCCCATCTGGGGTTTTTCCGGCCGAAAGCGGAGAGGGAGTCACCGCCCACAAACATATAATAATTTGAATTAAATAACATAACATTTTGAAATATCTTGTTTTATTTAACATAGTGACCCTCATGTCATTTATAGATTTTAGGGACAAGGACCTTGCGTGGTTTGACCCCGTCGGAGGGTGCAACGACCCCCTCTTCTTCCATCTTTTCAACGATTCTCGCTGCCCGGTTATACCCAATTCGGAACCGCCGCTGAATCATGGAGATAGAGGCCTGACCGGCCTCGGCAACGAAGGCCACGGCCTCGTCATATTTTTCATCATACGCTTCCTCGGGTGCCGTCAGCCCCGTGCCATTTATCTTTCGGTCATTTGTGAGCTCTAATTCAACATAGTTTGGTTTTCCCTGTTTTTTAAGAAAATTGACAATCCTGCTTGTCTCACTGCTCGAGATGTACGGCCCGTGAAGGCGGAACATCTGAGAAGTCCCCGGAGGCAGAAAAAGCATATCGCCCTGGCCGAGAAGACTCTCCGAGCCCATGTGATCCAGGATGGTCCTGGCGTCGGTTTTTGAGGCGACCCGGAAGGAAATCCGCGCGGGAAAATTGGCCTTGATAATTCCGGTAAGGACATCCACGGAGGGCCGCTGTGTGGCAAGAATAAGATGAATCCCGACGGCACGTGCCATTTGCGCCAGGCGTGTAATAGAGCCTTCCACATCCTTGGAGGCGGTCATCATTAAATCGGCCAGCTCATCAATTACCACCACAATATAAGGCAGGGCGTCCAGGCCGTTATCGGGCTTTACCCCTTCTTCGGGTGGCATGGGATCCGGAATCTTGCGTGATTTTTTCTTCTTTTTGCGTAGCAGGTCGTGATATTGCAGAATATTGCGCACGCCAAAATCAGCGAGGTGCGCGTATCGCCGCTCCATTTCCTCTACAAGCCACATGAGGGCCTTGGAGGCGTTTTTCGGGTCTGTCAGAACCGGCATGAGGAGGTGCGGCATATCCTCGTAGAGAGAAAGTTCCAGCATTTTCGGGTCAATCATCAGGAAGCGTATCTGCTCAGGGGTAAGCCTGTAAATCAGGCTCAGGATCATGCAGTTCAGGGCCACGCTTTTTCCCGATCCCGTGGAGCCGGCCACGAGAAGATGGGGCATCTGGGACAGGTCGGTAATGTAAGGCATCCCCGAGATGTCCTTTCCGAGTGCCAGGGGCAGGCGGTTTCTCGGATCGGAAAAACCCTCGAATTCAAGCAGCGGCCGGAGAAGAACCATCTCCCGGTCCCGGTTTGGAATTTCAATGCCGACGACCGATTTTCCCGGGATGGGTGCCACAATGCGGATGCTGATGGCACTCAGCGCCATGGCGAGGTCGTCACTGAGATTAACGATTCGGCTCAGCTTGATGCCTGGCGCGGGCTCGAATTCATAAACAGTAATAATCGGACCCGGATTAACGCGCACAACCCGGCCTGAGATACCGTAATCATTCAGTTTATTCAGGAGGAGCTTGGAGTTTATCTTCAGGACCTCTTCGTCGATATGTGCCCCGGATGCCGGGGGTTGTTTGAGGAGGGAAAGCGGGGGTAAAATAAAATCTTTTGCCCCTTCGGTCTGCTCCATAAACGCGAAATGTTCCTGCTTTGGGGCCTTGTCTTTGGGTTTTTCCGTAGCGATATTCATTGCGATTTCAGGGGCGGTTTCCTTCCATTTCAACCGTTTTTCCTTTTCCTCCACGACCTTCTTGCGTTTGGTTTGTTCCTTCTTGATCGTGGCCCGATTTGTTACTGACGCGATCCACCTTGCGGGGAGCGCGATGACAGGTTTCAGGATCCCGGAAAGGGAGCGGTTAATGAAGAGTGCGATGCCAATCCAGACGACAACGAGGTAGAGGAGGAATGCCCCAAGCCTGCCGATAGCGCGCGTGAGATAGTGGTTGATGAAGGTTCCGAAGATTCCCGCCGAGGGGATGATATTTCCCATAAACTTCAGTTTTGATGTAAAGATGCCGATCATGGTTCCGATGGCAATGCCTACGGCGGCAAGAGATAAAACCTTGATGAGGTATTTTGTCAGGGTGATATGCGTAAAACAGAAAAGGGCGCTGATAAACAAAAGAAGCGGGATGACAAAACCCGACAGACCGAATATCTGAAAAATAATATCCGAAACCATTGCACCGCTGGTCCCCAGGAGGTTGTGAATGGGCTGCCCGGCAACAGAGCGCACCACGTTCAGGGAGGGGTCTTTCGGGGAGTAAGAGAGGAGGCTGATGCCGATGAAAATAGCAGCGGCAAAGAGGAGAACCCCGATTATTTCTTTAAGTATCGCGCGTTTTTCCACTGTGGCTCCTACGTTTCAAGGACAATGGGAAGAATCATGGGCCGCCGCTTGAGGCGGGCGTTGAAAAAACGTTTGAGGACCTTGCTGACCTCGCCCTGGAGTTCTCCGGGGTCTTTTCTGCAATCGTCCGTTGCCTCGAGGATGGTGTTTTTTATAAGGTCTTTCGCCTCATCAAGCATATCCTGGTGAAAATCCTCAAAAACAAATCCCCTGCTGATGAGGTTGGGCTCTCCCGTGAGATCACCGGTCTTCTCGTCCAGGACGATCAGAATAACGACCAGGCCGTCTTCCGAAAGGTGTTTCCGGTCCCGAAGCACCACCCGTCCCACGTCGCCGACACCCTTGCCGTCAATGAACACCTTGCCGACCGGTGCGCGCCCCTCCTTGCGGACCCCATCCGGATGCAGGGCAATAATATCCCCGTCCTCGGCAAGAATTAACCGGTCTTCGGGAATACCGGTCGCCCGGGCCAGATGAAGGTGTTTCGCGAGGAGGCGGTATTCCCCGTGGACGGGCATGAAATAGGCCGGTTTGACAAGATTCAGCATCATCTTCAACTCTTCCTGGTAGGCATGGCCCGATGTGTGAACATTTTTGACCTGTTCGTAAACCACCTCGGCACCCTTTCGGTAGAGCTGGTTAATGATCCGCGTAATGGCGCGTTCGTTACCCGGGATGAAACGGGAGGAAAAGATAACCTTATCGCCGGAGTGGATTTTAATGTGTTTGTGGGCGTTGGTTGCCATCAGGGAAAGGGCCGAATAGGGTTCCCCCTGGCTTCCCGTGGTAATCATGGTGATCTTACTGTCCTCGAGGGTGCCGATATCCCTGAAATCTACAAGTAAATCCTCCGGAATATCAAGAATCTTAAGGCGTTGTGCGGCAGCTATATTTTCAATAATACTTCGGCCGATCAGCGCGACCTTACGCCCGAGTTTATGACAGCTTTCGAGAATTCCCTGCATGCGTCGGATATTGGAGGCAAAAACGGCAATAACAACCCTTCCATCGGCATCGTCCA
>JANTFN010000070.1 GCA_024763435.1 Thermodesulfobacteriota bacterium
AACGGCATTACTATTTGACTTCTCCGTTTAGTCATTGTTAATTTTCTCTCTTTACGCAATCTTCCCTTTATTAGTAACATAATTTTCCGGGGTTAGCTACGGAATGTCCCGAGGGGGCTAATTCCCGGCCTGACTCTTTTTCTCAAGTTTAAACTTCCCCCACAAAAGCAGTTCAATCCCGGCCAGGGTTATGAGTCCGCCGATACTCTGTTTCAGCGTGGGGACCTGGCGCAGCCAGAGGTAGGACCCTATCAGGACCATCAGGGGGTTGGTTGCCCGCACAAGGGACGCCTTCGATGCCTCAAGATACTGGAGCCCTGTAAACAGGAGAAGAACCCCTAAAAACGGGCCCAGAAAAGCGCCCGCGGCAATTTCGAGGAGTGTTGGAAGGGCTGGAAGCGTGTGAGCGGCCTGGAAAAAATAGATCACAGAGATGGAAAGAAACAGCAGAAAGGTGCGGTAAGCGGAAAAGGCAACCGGATAAACATCCTTAAGACTCACCTTGATCAGAACAGTGTTGATGGAAAACAGCAGAGAGAAAAAAACAATCAGCAGAAAACCGATGAAAACAAGCCTTCCTGAATTATAGGTCATCAAGGCCACGCCCATTACGAGAATAGCGCCTCCGATCCCCTCCAGAACGGTAAAACGCTCGCCGAGAAAAATAATTCCCAGCGCCACGGTCATGACGATGGAAATATTTCCGTAAAAAGATGCCAGGGCGGGATTCATCAGACGTATGGTATAAAAAAAGAGGAACGTGGCTACCACCTCAAAACCCCCCATCAGGATAACGAGAGGCAACAGCCGCCGTGGAATCTTGAAGGTTTTCACCCCTTTTGTTTTCAGGAAAATAATAAGAAAATAAACGCTTGCGAACATAAACCAGTAAAACAGAAACGGGTAAAGACCCAGTCTCGGCTGGACATCCTTGGCAATCAGAAACACCACGGAGAGGCAGAGGTTGGCCAGAAAAATAAGTCCGTATCCCTTCAGGGGTTTTCCTGTAAATTCCATGACGTTTATTATAACCGCAAATCACGCGGGGTTACAATACAAGTGAGGTATGTGCCGTTTGTGCGGTATTGCATTTTCCCCCTCACCCCGTCCCGCTCCCCCCGGGGGCGCGGGAGGCGCAAAGTGATTGTTAAAACCTGACAAAAACCTGTCATCCATTGGTCAAGTGTCTTGTTAGTGGTATAAACAGAGAAATTTGTTCTTCATAAGAAACCTGCTGGGAGGTCTCATGAATCTTCACACACTTTTTTATCCTCGTTCGGTGGCGGTGGTGGGTGCTTCGGGAAATTTCTCCAAACTCGGGTACCATGTAATGAAAAGCCTCACCGAGGGCGGCTATGAAGGCACGATTATCCCCATCAATCCGGCAGCGGAAGATATTTTTGGCATCAGGGCCCATGCGTCGCTTTCAGAGGTTCCTGGGCCGGTTGACCTTGCGGTCATTGTGGTGCCGGCGGGGCTCGTCCCTGAAATTTTTCGACAGTGCGTTGCGAAGGGCGTTAAGGGGATTGTTCTCATAACAGCGGGATTTCGGGAAATCGAGGATGCCGGTGGAGAACGCCTGCATGAGGAGATCAAGGCCATTGCCGATACGGCGGGGATTCCCGTTATTGGTCCCAATACGTTCGGGATTGTCAATTATTCAAACCGGCTGAACGCGACCTTCACACCGGAATTTTCCCGGGCGAGGCCGGGAGATATCGCCCTTGTCAGCCAGAGCGGCGGAATAGCTCACATGGGCGCTTTCCTTGCCATGCGGATGGAAATGGGCCTGTCTTGTATTGTCGGCCTGGGAAACCGTTTAAACGTTGATTTTTCGGAAATCCTGACCGACCTCTCGGAAGATGCCCGGACAAAAGTAATCGCGCTTTATGTGGAAGGGATCGATACCCCGCGCCGGATGATGAAGGGCTTGCGCGCAATCCGGAAGAAAAAACGGGTGGTCGTGTACAAAACGGGACGTTCAAGAAAAGGTGACCTCGCCTCGAAATCGCACACGGGCTCCCTGGCCGGCAGTCACGAAACCTATATGGGGGCCTTCCGTCAGGCTGGCGTCCTGACTGTCGATAGTGCCGATGAACTCCTCGATACCGCCAAGGCCCTTTCCGGGTGTCCTTTTCCCGGTGGCCCCCGGGTGGCAATCCTCTCCGCGCAGGCGGGCCCGGGAATTGCCGCCTGTGACGCCTGCGAAGAACGGGGACTTGCCCTGGCCGGGTTCGACCCCGGGACACAGGAGCGGGTCAATACCCATCTGCCCCCCCTTGCTTTGCGCACCAACCCCGTGGACATGGGACCGGCCTGGTATAATGCCGGGGCCCTGAACAATATTGTACGCGCGGTGATGGAAGACCCGAACGTGGACGGAATTTTGTTATTAACCATGTTTGCCTCGGCCAATGTAAAAATTATTGAAGGTCTTCGAGAGACCCTTGTGGCCTGGGGTCAGAAGAAACCTGTCGTGAGCTGCATTCTCGCGCCGGAGGGTATCTGGGACAAGGCAATTCGCCATCTCGAACGGGAGGGCGCGCTGGTCAATTACCCCACCCCCGAACGGGCGGCGCGCGCGCTGGCAAACCTGTGGCAGAGCGCGTGGCTGCGGCAGCAGTAACAACGGATGGATAAAATACATTTTCACACGGAAGCGCAAAGGTTTCTCGTTCTGCCTTTGGGATTTCGTGTGAAAAAAGGAGACAATTAATGGCTATTATGACAATTAACGGGTTTGAATGCTACTACGAAATCCATGGCGAAGGGGATCCCGTTATCCTGCTCCACCACGGTTTTGGCTGCGTCAAGATGTGGAAGGATATCGTCCCTGGTCTAATTAAAAACGGGTACCAGGCGATTCTCTATGACCGGCGGGGATTCGGACAGTCGGACAAACGGGATTTTTCCGCCTTTTATGTCAGTGATCGTTACCGGGATGAAAGTGTTGAGGAACTCCGCTCCCTGGCAGATGCCCTGGACCTGGAAGCCTTCCATCTCGTGGGGCAGTGCGAAGGCGGGGTCATCGGGGCTGATTTTGCCGCGGCGTTTCCGAAAAGGGTAAAGACCCTCGTAACCTCCAGTACCCAGTGTTACAGCGAAACCACGATGGAGGTCTTCAACGCCACGAAATTTCCGCGTTCCTTTGGCGCGCTGGATGCCGGTACCCGAAACAAACTGATAAAGTGGCATGGAAAGGCCTATGCAGAGGACTTTTACCTCCGGTTTTCATGCTACGGCGGCGCCTACGGGCGGGATGTTTTCGACCTGCGCTCCCAGCTTGACCGGGTTACCTGCCCGTCCCTTGTCCTCTATCCCGATCGGAGTTTTCTCTTCAGGGTAGAACAGGGGGTTGCCTTTTATCGTCACCTTCAAAAGGGGGAACTGGCGGTGCTTCCAAAGTGCGGTCACAATACGTATGAACAGCAGCCGGCGGCCTATATTCACCATCTTCTTGAGTTTTTTGGGCGGCACATAGATAAATGAATTAGTTTGTCAATATAGAGGAGAGAGCGGGGAACGCAAAGCGCCATCATGGATCCCGCATATTATTTCAGGAGAATAAACATGGGCAGAGAAATATCGATATCGGTTGATGAAAAAGAGATGTACAGGGCAATAGCCTGTTTCGCTTCGCCCGCTGAAGGGATCAAGCAGCAGGGCCAAATCAGGATGATTAGCAATGCCGAAGGTCAGCAGGGCAAACATGTCTTGTACATGCTGGCACAGCGTGCCCTTATCGATTTTGATGAAAAAGTTCTCCCTGTAATATCCTTGTCTTCAGGAATTCCTCTTGAGATTCCCTTCGAAGAAAGGCACATTTCCGTTGAGCAAGGTGCTGTCCTGGCTATGAACAACCAAAACCAAATTAAACTGTTTATCCACAAGGGCGTAGATGCGCGGCCCATGCTGGTGGCCTTTCATCGGATGGCAACGCATATGATACGCCTGGATGTGCCGTGATTGGGAAGAATTCGATATATTTTCTGTGCTTAGATGAAAGCAAGAGAAATGTGTTTTTAACGCAAAAAAAGAGATATGGCTGTTTCTCGGTATTAAATGCTTCAATATATCTATTTTTAAAGGGTTTTCATTGATCTGTTCTACTTCTTGTCCAAGACCTCGCGAACCTTAAGGGAAAGGGACTTTAACCCGTATGGCTTTTGAAGAAAGTGGATATTGGGTCCTAATATGCCGTCGCGCGTAATGTGTTTGTCGGTGTAGCCCGAAGAAAAAATGATTTTGAGTTGAGGCAGCTCCCGGTTAAGGGCCTCAGCCAGTTCTTTGCCCCCCATTTTGGGCATGATGACATCGGTAAAAAGGAGATCGATTGCCGGTTTCTGATTCTGCACAAACGCCAGTGCCTCCTCCCCGTTTCCCGCGCTGTAAACGGTATATCCAAAAGATTCAAGCGTCTGAGAAACAAATTTGAGGATATCCGGATCATCCTCCACAACCAGAATGGTTTCTTTGCCCCGGGCGGGTTTTGAGGGTGTCTTTCGTGTTGTTTTTTCCGTCACAGGGGCCCCCTCCGTGGCAGGCCAGTAAAGGGTAAAGGTTGAGCCCTGCCCCGGTTCGCTGGTTACCTGAACAAACCCACCATTCTGTTTGACAATCCCGAAAACCGTGGAACACCCGAGCCCTGTTCCCCGTTCCGGCCCCTTGGTTGTAAAAAAGGGTTCAAAGACCTTCTCCAGCGTTTCATGGTCCATACCAACACCGGTATCGCTGACGCTGATAACGACATACTTGCCTTCAGGCAGGGCAGGGGAAGAAGTAGCATGTGTGGCATCGGCAGTAACAGCTTCGGTTTTAATGGTAATTTTTCTCTCTTTCCCCGATTTTTTTTGCTGGATGGCATCCTGGGCGTTGACCACAAGATTCAGGATGCACTGTTCCAGCTGCCCACGATCGGCAAGGAGCGTATCCCCTGATTCGCAGAGGGTATATTGAAAATCAATGTCTTCTCCAATAATCCGTCTAAGGGTTGTATGGAGGGCTTTGAGGATGTGGTTTGCGGAAAGGAAGGCGGGGCGGATAATCTGCTGGCGGCTGAAGGCAAGCAACTGATTTGTTACGCGGGTGGCCTGTTGGCTTGCCTTGAGGATGCCGGAAATCTCTTCGTAGTGAGGATCTCCGGGACCGAGATCCTTCAGGGCGGTCTCGGCGTTGCCCCGGATTATTGTAAGGACATTATTGAAATCATGGGCAACCCCGCCGGTCAATCTGCCGATGGCCTCCAGTTGCGAGGCCTGCTGAATTTGCTCCTCAAGGGCCACTTCCTGCGTAATATCCCGTTTGATGGCAGCGTAGTTCTGGATCGCTCCTTTTTCGTTGAAAATAGGGAAGATATGGGCCGCTTCATGGAACAGCGAGCCGTCTTTTCGTTTGTTAATAAAGCGCCCGTTCCATGGCTTCCCGGCGGTGATGGTATCCCACAGATTTTCATAGAAAGATTTATCGTGCCGGCCGCTCTTCAGGACCTTGGGGGTTTCCCCCTTGGCCTCGGCGGCGCTGTAACCGGTAATTTTTTCAAAGGCGGGATTGACAAATTCGATGGTCCCCCGGGTATCCGTGATGACAATCTCCGCGTCGGTCTGGACCAGTAAAGTCACGAGTTTACGCATTTCATTTTCAAGCTGTTCCTGTTCCGTGACATCCCGAATAATGCCTTGAAATCCAACAGGTTCACCTTTAGTATCTTCTAAAAGGGTTGAAGTGATTTGCGTTGAAAGTATTTCGCCATTTTTTCGTTTCAGTTGGAGGGGAAAGTCCTGTACAACCCTGTTTTTCCCAATTGCTTCGATGAAATTATTTCTGTCCTCGGGATTTTCATACAGGTCGGAAACTCTTAATTTCAGCAATTCTTCTTTTGAATAACCCAGAAGCCGGGCCCCGGCTTCATTGACATCAAGAAATTTTCCCTTTGCCGTCGTGATATAGGCGGAAATCGACGAGTTTTCAAAAAATCCCCGGAATTTCTTTTCGTTCTCGGCCAGGGCGGTCTGTAGGCGTTCTTGTTCTGTAACATCCCGAACAATGCCCTGATACATGACCGGGCGCCCCTGCTGATCCCTTATCGGGATAGCGGTATCACGTAATGAAAGAACCTTTCCGTCTTTGCGTTTGAGATGAATGGGCAGGTCTCTGACGAACCCCTGCTGCTCGATTTCTTTAATAAATTGTTCGCGTTCCTTCACGTCGTCGTAGAGATCCGCAACCTTCAGTTCAGAGATTTCTTTCCGGTTGTATCCGAGGAGCTTCAGGGCGGCTGAATTGATATCAATAATGTTCCCGCTTTTGTCGGTGATATAGGCGAAAACCGCCGAGTTTTCAAAGAAACCCCGGAACTTTTTTTCGTTCTCGAGCAGGGCGTTTTGCAGGTGTTCCTGCTCCGTGACATCCCGAATAAATCCCTGATAACCGATGATTTCTCCCGCATTCTTTCTTGCCGATGCGGTGATACGGCAGGAAATAATTCTTCCGTCCTTCCGCCTCAGAAGAACCGGGTAATCCACAACAGAACCATTTTCCTTCATCTTTTCCGAGAAAAGGCGCCTGTCGTCAGGGTCCTTGTATAGCGTAGCCACATTCATCTGGCGAAGTTCTTGCGTGCTGTAGCCAAAGAGCCGGGCCCCTGCCTCGTTGGTTTCGAGGAGGTGCCCGTCTCGCGAGGTAAGATACGCAAAAACGGGGGCGCTTTCGAAAAATCCCCTGTATTCTGCCTCGCTTTCTGCGAGGGCATTTTGCAGCTGCTCCTGCGCTGTAATATCCCTCAAGATTCCCTGATACAGGGCGGGTTGTCCCTTTTTCCGCTCCATCAGGACAGTGGAATCGAGACACGAGAGAATCTTGCCGTCTTTACGCCTCAGGTGGATCGGACAATCCTGGACAAACCCCTGTTGCTTTATCTTCTCAACACAATATTCCCTCTCCCGGGGGTCGATGTACAAGTCAGGTGCGGTCAGGGGGGATAATTCTTCCCGGCTGTACCCTAAAAGCCTCAGGGCCGCGTCGTTAATATCAACAATTTTACCATCTTCCGTGGTGAAATAGACGTAAACCGCCGCGGACTGGAAGAAGGTTTTGAATTTTGTCTCGCACTCAGCCAGGGCGTTCCGCAGGCCTTGCCGTTCTGCATCTTTTTTGATGAAAATGGCTACGTGACGGCCTGTATCCGTATCAAATCCTTTCAGGGTTATTTCGCATATTATGGCGGGCCCTTTTGGGGGGTTTAATTGGATTTCAGGGAAGGTTTCGCTGGCGTCTTGCCCCCCGATAAATTCAAACAGGGGGCCCTCGTCTTCCGGCAGCAACAGGTCCCGGAAGGATTCTCCAATTATTTTTTCGGTTTTGTGGCCGAGCATTTGTAAAAAGACACGATTGGTGTAAAGAATTCGACCGGCAGAATCCAGGATAACAATACCGCCCGGCAGGTGGTCGCAAAGCGCTTCAAGGTTTGCCTTATGGGTTGTTGGCAGGGATGACATCAATTCTTCACTTCAAACATGGTTTTCCCCGGGGCATCCAAGATGAAACGATGGCCCTTCTTTTCCGTTTTTATGCGGGTTTTCGGATTAAATGTCAAGGCGGGAGACTGAATTGTTTAATGCAGAAACTACTGTCCCCGCATCAATACAAAAGCTGGATGTCTGAAATTCCGGGCCTGGAAAGGGCAAAGTCATACCGGATGGGATCCTCCGGGCAGATGTCCCTCAAGGCACGCGTTATTTCCAGCGCTGTTTTTAGATCAGCAGCCTTCCTTTCCGTCAGGCCCAGGGCGCGGGAGACCCTGAAAATATGCGTGTCAAGGGGAATGATAAGCCGTGCGGGGGAAACCCCGTCCCATCCCCCGGGGTCCACCGCGTCGTGTCGGACCATCCAGCGCATGAAGAGGTTGGCGCGTTTCATGGCGCTTCCCTTTTCCGGGTCGGGCAG
>JANTFN010000071.1 GCA_024763435.1 Thermodesulfobacteriota bacterium
ATGCAGAATCTTGTTAAAAAAGTTCGTGCGCAGCTTGGTAAAAATGGAAACCACACCAAACCATACTGTAAATTCAAGGGAGTAAAGATAACAAAACTGGAAAAAACAAAAAAGATAGCAGGATATTCATGCAGACTTGTTGAGGTTTTTTCTAACGGTAAAAAAGTGCGGGATGTCTGGGTAACCCGTAAACTTCCAGTGACAAAGGAAATTGATCTGGATAAAGCGCGGGAGAAAGAACGCAGTGTAAAACAGGTTTTCTGCGATCTCACGCGGGAAGATGATTTGGACCTCTCGCCCGCTTATCAGAAAATTTTTAAAGGGGGTATCGTGGCTATGCGGATTATAACCTACGATCCGAAAGGCCTGCTTATAGAAGAAATTACAAAGGTTGTATCCGGCACAATCCCCAGCCATATTTTTAAGGTTCCCGAGGGTTGTAAAAAAGTGCCCATTGAGGGATTTATGCGGCACGGTCCGGGAAAATAACCGGGATGCGCCGCGCTCTTTTACTTACGGGTAACCGCTGATATGTATCGCGGAATCATCCTTGATTGCGATGGTGTTCTTTTTGACTCATTACAGGCCAATATCGCCTTTTACAATCACCTCCTCACGCATTTTAACAAGCCGCTCATGAGTGACAAACAAATTGAATTTGTTCATGCGGCAACGGCTGAAGAATCTGTCACGTATCTCTTCAAAGGTGATACAGCTCTCGAAAAGGCACGTGATCTGCAGCGTCATACCGATTACAACCAGTTTATCCCTTATATGAAGCTGGCGCCCCACGCCCTGGAATCGCTGAAAATGTTGAAGGCGGAGGGGAAAATGCTTGCTATCTGCACAAATCGAAGTACAAGTATGCCGGCTATTCTAAAATACTTCGGGATTGCAGACCTCTTTGAGTGTGTTGTAACCTCCCTTGATGTAACGAGGCCCAAACCAGATCCCGAAGGCTTGTTGTCCATCCTGCAAACATTCGGTCTCGATTCTCAGGAGGCTGTTTATGTTGGAGATTCCATCATAGATCAAAAGGCGTCGCGACTTGCCGACATTCCGTTTGTTGCTTACGGGAGCCCGGGGCTTGACGCTGATTACCATCTGCGCGATTTCAGACAGCTTGTTACCATTCAACCTTTATCAAGAGGAGAACAATAATGCCAGTCGTTAAAGGAATTGATGTGCTGCAAAAGGCGCATAAGGGTAATTACGCGGTAGGGGCCTTTAACTTCAACAATATGGAAACGCTTCAGGCAATCCTGGAGGGCGCATCCGACCTTTCGGCACCCGTTATTGTAGAGGCCTCGGAAGGCGCCCTGGCCTACGCGGGTGTTACCACGCTGGTCGCGATGGTCACCTCTTTAACGGCAGCATATCCTATTCCCGTCGTGCTTCATCTTGATCATGGCAAGGATTTCAAGGTGATTATGGCGGCCCTGAGGGCGGGGTTTACCTCGGTTATGATAGATGCCTCTTTTTATCCTTATGAAGAAAATGTTGCCCAGACGAAACGGGTCGTGGATATTGCGCACGCCATGGACGTTTCAGTCGAGGCAGAGCTTGGAAAATTAAAAGGGATTGAGGATAATGTTGCGGTTGAGGAAAGAGATGCCACGCTGATTAATCCAAAACAAGCGGTTGATTTCATCAGTAAAACTGGTATTGACTATCTGGCACCTGCCGTTGGTACCTCGCACGGGGCCTTTAAGTACAAAGGGGATTCTAAGATAGACTTTGACCGGCTTCGAGAGGTTAAACAGCTCACAGGTTGCCCGCTTGTGCTTCACGGGGCCTCTGGGGTTCCCCGGTCCCTTGTTGAAAAGGCACAGAAATATGGTGCTGACTTGAAAGGGGCGAAGGGTGTTACGGATGATGTCCTGAAAGAGGCGGTTTCTAATGGAATTAATAAGGTCAATACAGACACGGATCTTCGAATCGCAACGCTGGGGGCCATCCGGGAGGTTCTCACGAAGCAGCCCGATGTTATCGACCCGAGAAAGATCCTGGGACCAGCGAGAGAGGCAATGAAAGAGGTTGTAAAATCACGCATTCAGCTTCTCGGATCTGCGGGCAAGGCGTAACCTTAAAATATGGAGGGAAATTACAATGGCCAGTGTAAATAAAGTTATCCTTATTGGAAATCTTGGCAAGGACCCTGAAGTTCGTTACACAGCGGACGGGACAGCGGTAGCATCATTCAGCATAGCCACTTCTCAGCGCTGGACAAATAAAGACGGTGAGCGGGTTGAACGCACGGAATGGCACAAGATTGTTGCCTGGAGAAAACTGGGAGAAATATGCGGGCAATACCTTTCCAAGGGAAAACAAGTTTATATCGAAGGACGGATTCAAACACGGTCATGGGAAGACAAGGACGGGAATAAACGATGGACAACAGAGATTGTTGCCCAGACGATGCAGATGCTGGGCCGTGTCGGGGATGTTGCTGATATGCAGGGCAGTGGAAAACCGGCTGCCCAGGAAGACCTGTCGGATGGAACGCCCCTTGATGATGATATCCCCTTTTAATTCCCGGGGGGAGGAGTGGAGCAACACGCTGATTTAATAGGTTGAAACCGGATAGGCGTGTTGCCGCATACGGATACTCATCAAAATTCCTATGGCGAAGAGATTAGTCATGGTCGCGGAGCCACCATAACTGAAAAAGGGCAGGGGGATACCCACAACCGGCATAATACCGATGACCATGCCGATATTGATAACAATCTGCCAGAAAAACATCGCTGTTATGCCAACGGCAACGACTTCACCGAAACGATTTTTGGCTTGCCTGGCAATTTCGAGGCCCCAGACAATCAGTAATCCCAGCAGAGCAATTGCGATAAGGCTCCCCATGAAGCCCCACTCTTCCGCGAGAACGGAAAAGACAAAGTCCGTATGATGCTCCGGCAGGAACTGAAGTTTACACTGAGTGCCCTGCAAAAATCCCTTTCCCCAGACCCCCCCGGAGCCCACCGCGATTTTGGACTGGATGATGTGATAACCAGCGCCCAGCGGGTCCCTGTCGGGGTTGATGAACGTCAGAAGCCGGGCCTTTTGATAGGGTTTTAGAAATCCCCACAGAAGGGGGAGGGCTGCCAGCCCTGCGCCCGTCAGCGCAAAAAAAAGCTTTATTGAAATTCCCTCGTAGAGCATAATGGAAATAAAAATAAGTAGAAGTAAAATGGCCGTGCCGAGATCTGGTTGTTTGATAATAAGTCCAACGGGAATAACCGTCAGGATGATGGGAATAAGCAGGTCGGGCAACGCCAAAACCTCCATGTTCTTTTTCGCGTCATAGTAATATCCCAGCACCAGAATAAGGGATAACTTGGCCAGTTCGGAGGGTTGGAGAGAAACAGGTCCCAACCTTATCCAGCGTTGTGCGCCAGCGCTGATCATGCCATAGATGTCGACAATCAGCAGGAGAATCAGGGAAATAATGTAAAAAATAACGGCATTTTCTTTGTAAAACTTATTGCTGATGCACAATGCCACGGCCATGACAATGATGCCGAGGAAACTCCAGTAAATCTGGTGCATAAAATAGGTATTTGAGACCACATTTTTCTCAGAGGTCGCACTGTAAAGGTTAATCAATCCCGCCGCGAGGATTAAAAAAATTAAAATTGTAAATCCCCAATCGATATTTTTGAATAATTTACGGTCAATCTGCAGCATCAGTATTGCTCCTCGCCATCAAAAAAGGCCCTTAAAAATTTCCCCGCGATGGGTGCCGCCGCTGATCCGCCATGCCCGCCATGTTCAACCAGGACGCTCATAGCAATGACCGGCTGATCGCTTGGGGCAAATGCCACAAACCACGCGTGGTCTCGAAGATGTACAGCCACTTTCTTGTGGGATAATTTGTCCCTTTTGATTCGCACAACCTGTGCTGTTCCGGTTTTACCACTTACACTGATATCCTTCAGACGTGCCCTGCGTGCTGTGCCATGCGGCTCATTGACCACACCCCATAACCCGGATTTTACAATTTTCAGGGTTTTTTCAGAAAGGGGTAACCGTGATCGGATTTCAGCCTTACATTTTTTTAGCGTTTTTCCCCCAATATCCACAATCTTGCTCACGACAAGGGGGCGCAGGAGTTTTCCGTCATTGGCCACAGACGCCATCAGCATTGCCATTTGAAGAGGTGTCGCAAGGACATATCCCTGCCCGATAGCAATCGATAGGGTTTCTCCCTGATACCAGGGTTCATGAAAGCGTTTTCTTTTCCAGCGGCTGTCCGGGATCAATCCTCCCTTTTCGCCCGGTAGTTGGATGCCCGTAGGTTTTCCAAGTCCGAAGGCCCTCGAATAAAAGGCCAGCCTGTCCACGCCAAGCCGTAGCCCAACCTGATAAAAAAAGACATCACATGACCCTACAATCGCCTGGTGAATAGAAATGTTCCCATGGCCTGATTTTTTCCAGCACCGGTAACTTCGATGCCCGAATCTTAGATAACCGGGACAAAAAAGGATTGTATCCGGCTGGATGACACCTTCTTCCAAACCCCCGGAAGCCGTGACGATTTTATAGGTGGATCCGGGGGGATAGGTGCCCTGAATGGCCCTGTCCTGAAGGGGGTGGAGGGGATTTTTCGCAAGTGCCCGCCACTGAAGGGGTGTAATCCCGGTTGTAAAAAGATTTGGATCGAAATTTGGGTGACTTACCATGGCCAGGATTTCGCCGGTTTCTGCGTTAACAGCGACTGCGGCGCCCGCCTTATCTGCCATCAGTTCTTCAAGCTTTTTTTGAAGAAATATAGAAATGGTCAGATAGATATTATGGCCTGGAATCGGTGCCACACGGTCCAGGGTTTTCATCTCTCTGCCATTCGCGTCAACTTCAACCTGATAACCTCCCTTTTCCCCTCTGAGTTCTTTTTCCAGCGTTTTTTCTATGCCGTATTTTCCTATGTAATCCCCGGGGCTATACACATTTTTCTCTTTTTTTTGGTATTTTTTAAGCTCTCTTTGATTAATTTCACCAATATATCCAAGCAGATGAGAAGCCAGTTCGCCGTATAAATAGTGCCGTCTGGAGCGTATTAGAATTTCAAGACCTGGAAATTCCGCGAGATGCGTCTGAAGACGCGCAACTTCAAGAATGCCCAGATTTTTTTTGATAACTCTTGCCTGAAAAGGCGCAAAATATGCCCGTTTCTTCAGCCTTTTTCTGATTTCTTTTTCATCTATCCACAAGGCCTGCTTGAGAAAAGAAAACAACGCATGGGGGTCCTTGATATCTTCCGGTACAATTGCCGCGCAATACGAAGGCCTGTTATCAACAAGAAGGACCCCATTTCTGTCAAAAATTAACCCCCGGCTTGCGGGAATAGATTTCAAGCGAATCCGGTTATTTATGGAAAGGCGCTGATAGGTTTGATACTGATAGACTTGGAGATACCAGAGCCTGAGGCCGATTCCGAGGAAGACCAGAAAAACAATGATGACAGGAAGAACGGCCCGAATTAATTTTAAACGGCCTTCATGACGGGGCGTCATTGCGCGGGTCTGTTTGATAAAGCAAAATGGCGAAAGGTAATGATATTAAAAATCCAGAACAAAGGACAGACAATCACGGCGGTGAGTAAAGACTGGTACAAGACAAGTCCAATCAGTTCTGAAACGGGATAAATTCTCCCCTGGGCCAGGTAAATTTCCAGGGCAAAAACACTGCCAAGAAGGAATTCAAGAACAAAAGAGAGGAGGATTAAGTAACCCAAAGTCTTCATTTGTATGTAAGAGGAAACAAGACGTATTCCTTCAAAGATAAGGCCGTAAAAAACTATATATTTAATTGGGGACGAAGAAAAAGCCCCCATATAAGCCCCGGCAAATACGGCCAGGGACATTCCCACGCCAGGAGACAGAAAAAGAGCCCCGTAAAGGGTCAAGACCAGCCCAAGATCGGGTAAAATCCAGTGCCGTGGGACAAGGTAAGGTATCACAAGGGAAAAAAAGATAAAGGCACTGCCGAGAAAAAATACAGTTTTAAGCGACTCTGAAAGACTTGTATTATCGCTTTTCATGAAAAACATTCCTGGTCGCGGTCATTGATTCCTGGGGTTTTGTGAGGACATACACCTCTTCAAGTTTATTAAAATCAGTTGCCGGGAGCAGCTCCGCTTCCTGGAACAGCCCATAAGATTTCCTTTCCACCTTTTGAATCGTTCCGATAAGAAGTCCTCTCGGGAAACGACTGCCAAGGCCGGAAGTTACCACTACGTCCCCCACTTCGATATTTTCGGAGCGCAGGACGTTGAAAATTCTGCATCGTCCTTTCAGCAGACCGCCGGCAACCCCGCGGCTTCTGGTCCGTTGAACAATCGCGTCAACCCTGCAGTTGTAATGCGTAACAACCATGACCGTGGAAACAAGATAGGTCGCCTTAAAAACATAACCGACGACCCCTTTTTCGCTGATAACCGGCATTCCCTGGTGAATGCCGTCTTTTGTGCCTTTGTCAATCACAAGGGTGTCCATCCAGGGCGTTGGCGAACTGGCAATAATCTCCGCCGGAAGTAACGGTGATTTAATTTGCTGGCGGAAGTCCAGGAGCTTTCGCAGTCTTTTGTTTTCCTTTTCGAGTTCCTTAAGCTTGACTGTCTCTCCTTCAAGAGAGGCTACCCGGTGTTTAAGGGCATCATTTTCTTTCCGGGTATCCACCAGATAAAAATAATGATCGAAAACCCGGGTTGCCTCCTTTGTCGTAACCGTGAGGGCCTTTTGAAAGGGAAACGCGATGTTTAAAAGGACCTGATCGACAAAAAAGGTGGCGCGACCCCGTCGTGACAGAAACCACAGGAAAACACCAACGGCTATAATGAAAAGGCAGAAGCCCCTGAAAAGTTTTTTTCTAACCCTGAGGGTCGGCTGACGTGCCATCCTTCCTACGTATTAAAGGCTGTGAGCCTCAGCAAGTTAATGTCATCCAGGACACGACCAGAGCCCATGACCACTGTGGTCAGGGGATCCTCCGCAATCGTTACCGGAAGGCTTGTTATCTCACGAATAAGGAGGTCAAGGTCCTTTAAAAGGGCACCGCCCCCGCTGATGACAATCCCCTTGTCCACAATATCGGCGGCAAGCTCAGGAGGTGTTTTCTCCAGGGCAATACGGATTGCCTCAATAATCGCGTTGATAGGTTCGGAAATGGATTCCCGAATTTCCTCGGAATTAATCTCAATGGTTTTAGGGATTCCCGTAACCAAGTCCCTGCCTTTTACCTCGACAACCTTTGCTTCCTTGCTGGGATAGGCCGAACCGATCATGATTTTAATTAACTCGGCCGACCGCTCGCCGATGAGAAGATTATAGTGCCGCTTCACATACTGCACAATCGCCTCGTCCATTTTATCACCGGCGACGCGGACCGAGTTTGAGTAGACAATTCCGGAAAGAGATATGACCGCTACCTCCGTTGTCCCGCCACCGATATCCACAATCATATTTCCGGAGGCCTCCGTAATCGGAAGATTCGCGCCAATCGCAGCGGCCATGGGTTCTTCTATCAGAAAAACCTCGCGGGCACCCGCAGAAATGGCCGACTCCCTGACGGCTCTTCTCTCAACCGGCGTGATCCCCGAAGGGACACAAATAACGATTCTCGGACGGACAAAAGACTTCCTGTTGTGCGCTTTGATAATAAAATGGTACAACATCTCTTCCGTAATTTCAAAATCCGCGATCACCCCGTTTTTCATGGGCCTGATGGCTTCTATATTGCCGGGGGTTCTGCCGAGCATTTTTTTGGCTTCTGTCCCGACAGACAGGACTTTCTTGTTTCCCTTTTGATCCTTTTTTACAGCGACAACCGAAGGTTCTGCGCTGACAACCCCCTTCCCTTTTACGTAGACCAGGGTGTTGGCGGTTCCCAGATCAATA
>JANTFN010000072.1 GCA_024763435.1 Thermodesulfobacteriota bacterium
CGGCACAATTCGTCATAATGCTCCTCAAATTTGGCGCGCAGGTTGAAAAGCAGCAGCCCTCTGTCCCTGACGGAAACATTCTTCCAGGTTTTAAACGCCCGGTTTGCCGCCTCGACAGCGGCGCGGGCCTCTTCCTTTGTTGCGGTGGGAAATTCCGAGATGATTTCGCCCGTTGCCGGATTGACGTTTTCATGGAAAGTTGTGGCCTTAGATTCCACCCACTTGCCATCAATAAACAGTTTTTGTTTTCCGTAGTTTTTCTTTACTTCCGGAAGCAATGCCATAAAGTCCTCCTTAATAACTTAATTGTTAGTTAAGTTATTAAACTAAAGGTGATTTTCTGTCAAGTAGAAATGGGGAAGGAGAAGTAAATATTTGTTTTTTCGCGTTTTTCTTTAATATCTGGGCATGTTTCGTCAGGAGGAAAGGAAAATAAGGCCGAAAAATTTACAAATTGCCCATAATAGGGCCATTTTTCAGGTTTCTTCGAGCGTTCTTGTCACGCCGTTTTATCACGATATAATTTTAGCGTAATCGGAAGCCCTGGCGAAGGCGGATTATCGCTCTTCCCGGTAAAAGGGCAGCGCGAGTTCTCTGGGCACGCCGATATGTTTGGCCCTCACAATAAAGGTTGCCACAATGACGACAATAAGGGTCAGCAGGTAAGGCTGCATGCTCAGCAGTGAGGAGGGAATGGTCGCGCCCGTGGCTTGGAGTTGAAACTGGAGGGAGTCGATTCCCCCAAAGAGATAGGCGCCAATAATCGCGTAGAGGGGGTCCCACATGGCGAAAATAACGAGGGCGACGGCAATCCAGCCCCGTCCCGACGTGATGCCGTCGAGCCAGAAGGGCGCGTAAACAATGGTCAGGTAAGCCCCGCCGGCGCCGGCGAGAAGCCCTCCGACGAATGTCCAGAAATACCGCGTCCGGTCCACGCTGATACCCATGGCGTCAGCCGCCCGGGCATTTTCACCCACGGCCCGGAGATAGACCCCGCTCTTTGTCCGGAAAAGAATGATCCAGAAGGCAATGGCAAGCACATAGGAGAAATAAACAAAGATATCCTGATTGAAAAATATGGGGCCGATGAACGGGATGTTTGCAAAGCCGGGAATCGCGATACTTTGGGCGGGGACGGCAAGTTTGGTATTGATCCACTTCTGACCATAGAAATTGGTGATTCCCAGGCCGAAAATCGTCAGGGCCAGTCCCGCGACAATCTGATTTCCCTTCAGCGTGATGGCAACAAAGGCAAAAATAAGCGCCGCGAGGCCCCCGGCCAGCATCCCGATGGTAAACCCGATGTAGGGGTTTTTGGTCAGGTTCCCCGCGACAAATCCGAAAAACGCGCCGATAACCATCATCCCTTCCAGACCGAGGTTGAGAATCCCCGCCCTTTCCGCGAAGATTTCGCCAATCGTCGGGAAAAGGAGAATTGTCCCCGAGCGGACCGACGAAGCCAGCAAATTAACAATTATTGAATTGGATGGTGTGATTTTTCCCTCCCGAATACAAGCTTGTGTGTCTTGAAGAGTTCGCCCCCTAACAGGGCAAACAGGATGGAGCTTTCAATGACCCCAACAATCCCGAAGGGGACACTCATCGTCATTTGAATCTGGTATCCCCCGGCCTCGAGGCCGCCCAGGATGATGGCGACAAAGAAGGAGGCAATGGGGTTCAGCGCGGCCAGCCACGACACAATGATGGCGGTATAACCATAGTCCGCGTTCAGTTCCATTTGAATCATGTGGATAATGCCGGAGACCTGTGCCATTCCCGCGAGGCCGGCCAGCCCCCCGCTGATTCCCGCGGCGATGAGCGTGTTTCTGAAGATATTGATGCCGGCATATTTCGCGGCCGTGGGGTTTTCACCGATGACCTTGTTTTCGTACCCGAATTTTGTCTTTTTAATGAGGATGTAAATCACAATCGTGGCGATGATTCCAAAGACCAGCCCGAGGTGAATCCGCGTGTGATGCATGAGGATGGGCAGTCGGGCATTCGCCGCGAAGGACTTGCTGAGCGGAAACCCGTGGCTCGAAGGGTCGCGCCAGGGACCATGCATAAAATAATCAAGGATATAAAGGGCGATATAATTCAGGAGGAGGGTCGAAATCACCTCATTGACTTCCCAGAACAGCTTTAAAAGGGCGGCAATGATGGCCCACAGGGCGCCTCCAACCAGGCCCGCGAGGCACATGACGGTTATCAGGATGAAGCTCGGCGTATGCGGGGAGATATGCAGCGCGAAGAAGGAACTGAACATCGCACCCAGGATATACTGACCATAGGCGCCGATATTCCAGAACTTCATCTTGAAGGCGAGGAGCAGGCCCGCTGAAATCAGAATCAGGGGAATCGCCGCCACGAGGGTTTCTGAAAAGTTGTAGGTGCTTCCGAAGGCGCCGGTCAGAATGGCCCGATAGACCGCCAGCGGATTGGTATGGGTAAAAATAATAGCAATCCCCCCGGCAATCAGGCCGATGAGAATGGAAATAACCGGGTTGGCTATCTTCAGATAGGTCGGCGTTTTATCTCGCTTAATGAGTCGCAGCGGACGTCTCCTTTGGGTTGTGGGGCGTGTCCCGCAACCCGGCCATAAGCAGGCCTATTTTTTCCAGGTCGGCGTTTTTAATATCGATGATGTCGAGAATTTCGCCCTCGAAAATAACACCGATACGGTCGGACAACATGAAAATTTCATCGAGGTCTTCTGAAATCAAAAAAACCGCGACCCCGTTGTTTCTCTGTTTTACCAGCTCCTTCCGGATAAATTCGGTCGCTCCGATATCAAGGCCCCGGGTGGGATGAACCGCGATGAGGATCTCCGGTTTCTCCGCAGCCTCGCGCGCGAAAAGCAGCTTCTGCATGTTCCCCCCGGACAGGAGCTTTACAGGGGCGTCTCGCCGGGGAACCATGATGTCATATTCCTTGATAAGGGTTTCGGTAAAGTTGTTTGCCTTGGAATAGTCGATAAAGCATTTCTTTGAAACCGGATCGCAGGTATAGCACCGCAAAATCGCGTTATCCACGGACGAAAGGTTCGGGATTAACCCGGTTCTCAGCCGGTCCGGGGGAATATAATTCAACCCCATTCGGGCGATGGATCGCGGGGAACGGCCGGCGATATTTTCTCCCTTTAAGAGGATTTTTCCCGCCGAGATATTTTTCAGGCCCGCGATGGCATCGGAGAGGATCTGCTGTCCGTTGCCGGAGACCCCCGCGAGGCCGAGTATCTCGCCGCTTTTAACACTTAAATTGACCCCCTTCAGGGCCTTAATTCCCTTATCATTAAAGGCCTGGACATTCTCAAGCCTTAAAACCTCCCTGCCCTTTTCAAGGGGCTTGCGACCCAGGCTGAAAAGGACTTTCCGCCCGACCATCATTTCCGCTAATTCTTCCTTTGAGGTGTCTTCCCGCTTCACGCTCCCGACGACTTTTCCCTTGCGCATAACGGTAATGCGGTCTGAAATTTTCATGACCTCGTTCAGCTTGTGGCTGATAAAGATAATCGATTTTCCCTCGACAACCATCTTCTTCAGTATTTCAAAAAAGGCATCGGCTTCCTGGGGCGTCAGCACCGCCGTTGGTTCATCGAGGATAAGAACCCGCGCCCCCTTAAAGAGGGTTTTGATAATTTCAACCCGCTGCTGTTCGCCCACGGAAAGCTGCCAGATTTTAAGGAAAGGATTGATCCCGAAGTTGTATTTATCCGAGATTTTCTGTATTCGGGAAGCGGTATTTTTCTTGTTGATATAAAAAGGCTCGGATTTTATCCCGAGAATCACATTTTCAAGCACGGTCAGGGTGTCAACAAGCATAAAGTGCTGATGGATCATCCCGATGCCGTTGCGCATGGCGTCGTTGGGGTTGTGGAGTTTAACCCGCTTGTCGTTGATATAAATCTCGCCCCCGTCCGGCATGTAAAGGCCATCAAGGACATTCATCAACGTGCTTTTGCCCGCGCCATTTTCTCCGAGGAGGGTGTGAATCTCGCCCTTTCTGAGGTCGAAGTCCACCTTGTCATTGGCGAGAACGCCGGGGAAATATTTTGAAATTTTATGAAGCCTTACGATAGATTCTGACGCATTTTCCACTAAGTTACCCACCTGTAAGGTAAAACCGTCATTCGGGATAGTTTAAAGGGCCCCGGTAAAACAAGGCCGGGACCCCTTAAAGATTAACTGTTAGCTCTTGGGAATAGAGCCCACGACACCCTTGACAAACCACTGGATACTTAGCTTGTCTTTGTCAGGCAGAACCTGACCTTTTTTCACCCTCAGTTTGCCTTTCTGGTCGTAGAGTGCGCCGGAGAAGGGCTTAAACTTACCCGCGATGATAAGTTTCTTTTTTGCTTCAACATATTTCTTCACCTTTGCCGGCACCATGGGGCCATACGGTGCAAGCTTGACAAGGCCTGTCTCCATGCCGCCCCAGTAGGCCTCTGATTTCCAGGTCCCGTTCATCACAGCCTTGACCGTGTTGGCATAGAAGGGGCCCCAGTTCCACACGCGCGAGCAGAGGACCGCTTTCGGGGCAAAGTGTGCCATGTCGGAATCGTACCCGATCGCGTATTTCCCCTTCTTCGCCGCCGCGTTAATCGCCGCCGGGGAGTCCACCCCGCTTGCAAT
This sequence comes from Thermodesulfobacteriota bacterium, assembly GCA_024763435.1. GTDB lineage: Bacteria > Desulfobacterota > S145-22 > S145-22 > S145-22 > JANTFN01. Next base: position 4,632 of record JANTFN010000072.1, read on the forward strand.
AATATCAGCGTTGTTGGAGAGAAAAGTCTGAGCCGCGTTCCCTTCCTTAACAGGATCAAACCAGGAATTTGTCCAGATAACATGAACCTTGGCCTTGGAATTAACCTCACGCACCCCGATCGTGAAAGCATTAATTTCCCTGACAACCTCCGGGATTGGGAAAGGCGCGACAAAACCGATATAATTCGTTTTGGTCATAAATCCCGCAACCAGTCCGGCAAGATAGTCCGGCTGATACATTCTGCCGAAGTAGTTGCCCATATTCTTGGCCTTTTTGAACCCGGAACAATGCTCAAAAACCACCTTGGGATAATCTTTTGCCACGTTAAGCATCGGATCCATAAATCCAAAGCTTGTCGCAAAGATGACGTTATAGCCCTGGTTTACATAACTTCTGATGACCTTCTCCGCGGGGGCGCCTTCTTTGACATTCTCAGAATAAGACGTTTTTACGCCGGGAATTTTTTTCTGCAGATAAAGCCTCCCCACGTCATGGGCCTGGGTCCATCCGCCATCGTTACGCGGTCCCACATAAATAAACGCGGCCTTAACTTTTTTCACACCCTTGGCCTGGACAACGCCTGCCTTTACGAAAACACCTAAAGCGCCAACAAGCGCCACGGCCAGCAAAATAGACAAAACAAGTTTAAATCTTTTCATATTACGCCTCCTTGGTTTACGGTTTTAAAGAACCCTACCTCAAATTACAAAACATTCTGTCACATTCCCATACACACCCCTCCTTACAGGCAAAATATTGATACGCCTTAATGCTTAAGGTTTTTTCATTGTTGACTGATTTAGACATGTTAAAATGCATCGTTTTTTCTATACTATGTTTGGCTTGAAATTCCAAGGGTATTTTCGTGCCCGAACCATCTTTCCAAGCGTTGCCGGAATAATCGTATTTAAGAAGAGCGCCCATACCACACAATTTCACGATAGATCCTGGGGGACGTATCTCCTTCCGTACTGACAAGCAGGACGGTGGACGTTGAATCGAGGTTGAGGGCCTTCCGAATCGTTTCTCCCCCCGGGTGCCCCATAATATATTCCAGGATACCACAGGTGACCGCCCCCGATTCTCCGGATACGATGGGGCTGTCCCCCCGAACCGGCGCGGCAAGAACGCGCATCCCATTGGCGGCAATCCAGTCGGGACAGGAGATATAACCATGGGCATAATCCCGCAGGATTTTCCAACTGATGGTATTGGGCTCTCCGCAGGCCAGCCCCGCCATGAGGGTGTTGAGATCGCCCCCCACCTTGTGGGGGCTCCCGTCCCCTGCCAGAGCAGATTGGTAGATACAATCCGCCTGATTGGGTTCCACAATGGTCGTGATGGGGCGTTTGTCTCCTAACGCCGAAGAGAGGAATCCGAGGACGCCCCCGGCGTAAGACCCTACACCAGCCTGAAGAAAAAGATGGGTTGGCTGTTCAACACCCGCGCTGTTAAGCTGCTCCAGGGCCTCCAGGGCAAGGGTGGCGTATCCCTGCATGATCCAGGTGGGAATGTTCTCATAGCCTTCCCACGCGGTGTCCTGAACGATTACCCATCCGTGTTCCCGGGCCATGCGGTAGGACAGACGCACGGCATCGTCATAATTCAGATCGGTGATACTGGCCTCCGCGCCATGGGACTGAATATTTGCCAGACGCGTGGGGTCGGATCCCTTCGGCATGTAAATAACCGCCTTATGCCCCAGCTGCTGGGCCGCCCAGGCGACCGCGCGTCCGTGGTTGCCGTCAGTCGCCGTGGTAAAGGTAATCTGGCCGAGACGCTGACGAACCTCAGGAGAGCGGAGCCGCTCGAAGGAAACATCGCCAATATCTTCACCCAGTTTTTCCGCGAGATACCGTCCGATGGCATAGGACGCCCCGAGGACCTTGAAGGCGTTCAGCCCGAAACGGTAAGATTCATCCTTGACAAAAATACGGCCAACGCCGAACGCGCGCGCCAAGCTGGGAAGTTCCGCCAGCGGCGTGGGGGCGTAGGGCGCGAAACTTTGATGATAGGCGCGGGCCTTTTCGGCCTCTTCCTTGGCGAGAAACGCAAGGGACGTTCCTGCTTCAGGGAATTTTGGGGCTGGGTTTTTGAAGAATTTAATTTCGGACAAGGGAATTCTCCTTTATATAACGTTTCTTTTCAGGGCCGCCAGGGACAGTGCAACCCCCTGTCTCTCTAAGTTGCAAATTTATTATATGCGGCATCATCCGTCAAGGATAATATGGGCGCTTGTGACCGTTTATCTGAAGCCGGCATATACTCTTAAAGAGAAGAAAGAACAGATAAATTTCATGTTTTCTGGACAAGGTGATAGGCGACGGTATATAATAAAAGTTCAATAAGAAAAGAGAGTCACTTTTGAGAGGAGAAAATTCAGATGAAAAAATTGGATTTTGATCGAATTAATGAGCTGGCAAAAAAATACGAGCCCAAGATGACACGGTTTCTGCGGGATATGATTCATCTTCCCAGCGAGAGCTGTCAGGAAGAAAAGGTCATATTGCGGATTAAGGAAGAGATGGAAAAGGTCGGGTTTGACCGGGTGGAGATCGATCCCATGGGGAATGTCCTGGGGTATATCGGTCACGGAAGCCACCTGATTGCCATGGACGCCCACATTGACACGGTGGGCGTGGGGAATCCGGACACCTGGGATTTTGACCCCTACGAGGGGTATGAGGATGACGAATGCATCGGTGGCCGCGGCGCGAGCGACCAGGAGGGCGGGATGGCGGCCATGGTTTACGCGGGAAAAATCATCAGGGACCTCGGGCTGGAGGATGATTATACCCTTCTCATTGTCGGCTCGGTCCAAGAAGAGGATTGTGACGGTCTGCCCTGGCAGTATATTATTAAAGAGTCGGGTATCCGGCCGGAATTCGTCGTCTCCACGGAACCTACGGATGGCGGGATCTACCGCGGACAGCGGGGACGGATGGAGATCCGGGTGGATGTCAAGGGGTTAAGTGCCCACGGCTCCGCGCCGGAACGGGGAGACAACGCCATCTTCAAAATGGGGCATATCCTGAGTGAGCTGGAAGACCTGCATCCACGCCTGAAGGATGACGCGTTTCTCGGCAAGGGATCGCTGACGGTTTCCCAGGTTTTCTATACCTCTCCCTCCCGGTGCGCCGTGGCGGACAGCTGTGCCATCTCGATTGACCGGCGCCTGACGGCGGGAGAAGACAAAGACCTGGCCCTGGGGCAGATCC
>JANTFN010000073.1 GCA_024763435.1 Thermodesulfobacteriota bacterium
AGGGAATGGCTGGATCTCGAGGCAAAGCTGAAAGATATGGCTGGGGTTTTCGTGGATGTTGACAACGCGTAACAAAAAACATTTAACCTGCCGGTGGGAGATTTTTGCCTCCCACCGGTAAGAAAAAGAGCATGGAACTTTGGTAAAAAAATTAAAGGATAATCGTAATAATGGAATTTTTATATTAGTTTCAGGGATATGCTCTATGGTTTTACAGCAGAGGTCTTGCCGGCATTATTCTTGCTTTAATTTGAGAGAGAAAGCGGCGAGGAGGTATTTGTAAAATGGCTTCAGGAATTGATGGAATTATCAGCGGCCTGGATACGACCAGCATCATCAACAGTATTCTTAAATACGACCAGGGCAGAATCAACCTGCTCAAACAGGATCAGGCGGAAAAGACCAGCAAACTGGCGACCTGGCAGTCAATCAACGGCCTCCTCCTCGGCGTTAAAACGTCCGCGACCACGCTGCATTCTAACGTGACGTGGCAGTCCCGAACGGTAGCCTCGAGCAATGAAGATATTCTCACCGCTACGGGGTCAGGGGCCGCGACACCCGGGACCTATCCCCTGACGGTAAGCGCCCTGGCCCAGAACCACCAGATAGCCTCTCAGGGATTTGCCGATGTCAACCAGACCAGTATTGGAACGGGAACGCTGGATATCCGGCTGGGGTCCGGTTCCACAAAAACGATTACGATTGATGCCTCTCACGATACCCTCCAGGGACTTGCCGACGCGATTAACAATGGTGATGCCGGCGTTACGGCCTCTATTATCAATGACGGCAGTTCCTCCAACCCCTATCGCTTAATCCTCCAGGCCAACGACACCGGACTGACCAACACAATTCATCTGACGAACAGCCTGACGGGAGGGGATCAAACGCCGGACTTTTCCGCGAATCATATCGACTCGGTGGAAACGGATACCGGCAACGCGGCCGCCTATACCGGATCTGCGACCTCTTCGGGAACCTATACCGGGTCCACCAATGCCCGGTATATGCTTGAAGTGATGAATGATGGCGCCGTGGGCGTGGCGACCTTCAAATTTTCCACGGACGGGGGCGTGACGTGGGACGATAACGGCGGGGCGGGGTATGCGACGGCGACATCAGGCACAACCTTTGACAGCGGTGTGGCGGTCGCTTTTTCAAACAGCGGCACCCTTTCTCAGGGAGACCGGTTTTATATTGATACCTTTGTCCCGACCATTCAGGCGGCAGCGGATGCCAGGATTACTCTCGGAAGCGCGGCGGGTGGTGGCGCGCCCCTGACTGTGACGAGTTCTTCCAATACGGTGACCGATCTTATTTCCGGCGTGACGCTGAATCTGCTGAGCGCGGACGCGACCTCCCCGGTGACGGTTACGGTTTCAAACGATACCAGCGGCACGGAAGATGCCATCCGCGGTTTTGTGGATGCCTATAACAAGGCAAACAGCGCGATTAATGACCAGTTCAAGTATGATCCCGATACGGGTGAGGGAGGCATTCTCATGGGCGATACCACCCTGATGAATGTTCAAAGCACCCTGAGGAATCTTGTGGTTGATACGGTCCCCGGCCGGTCCTCTGCGATGAACGCCCTGTCGGCCATCGGGATAACCATGACGGATACGGGGGCGTTGGCGATCGATAGCTCTAAACTGTCAGACGCCATCGCGAACGATTTTGATGCCGTGCAGGGGATGTTCAAGGATACTGGTGTTTCTGACAATACCGGGATTCAATTTGTGATTGCTTCGGGCAACACAAGGGTATCCGCCGCAAGCGGCTATGCCGTGGACATCACCCAGGCGGCGGAGCAGGCGCAAGTATCGGCCTCCGGCGGACCAGGCAGCCTGACCATTGATGGCACGAACGATGCCCTGGCGCTGACCGTCAACGGGGTTTCAACGGGGAACGTCACCCTGACCCATCAAACCTATGCCAGCGGGACCGAGCTGGCGGCAGAGATACAGGATGCGGTGAATAACGCCCTTTCCAGCCAGACCATTGCGGCGCAGTTCCGGGACGGGCACCTTGAAATTTCAACCCCCGGGTATGGATCGGACCAGACCCTTGCCCTGAATGGGGGAAACGCTTACAGCAATCTTGGATTCTCCGGTTCCGAGACAGACACAGGCAAAGATGTGGCGGGAACCATCGGGGGAGAAACGGCAACCGGCCTGGGGCAGATTTTAACGGGTGCGGATGGAAACCTGAACACGGCGGGGCTGCAGCTTTTAATCAGCTTAACACCAACGCAGATAGGCTCCGGTTCGGAAGGAAGTATTACCTATACAAGGGGGTTGGGGTCTATTGTGGATAGTTCCCTGGAATATCTGACCGATCCAACGACGGGAACCATTACCTATGCCCAGAATGCCATCAACAGTCAGATTGATGATTTGGCCAGCCAGATTAAGGATCAGACGAGCATCATGGATGGAAAGTCAGCCTCGTTATACGCGGAGTTTAACGAGCTTGAGGCGACCCTTCAAGGTCTTAAAACCCAGGGAAGTTATTTGTCTTCCCAGCTCGCGGGTCTCTCAAATAACTGGAATTTTAATAAAAAATAACACGGGCGAAGAAACGTATAATACAAGATTGTCTTTATTAAGGAGGGAACAACGTGGACACACAAGCCGCTGCTAAAACCTACCAGGATGTACAGTTTACGGTTAATGACCGTCGGCGAACGCTTATTATGGCCTTTGAAGGAATGATAAAATTTCTCCACCAGGCCTCAAGTGCGATTGAGAATACGGAGATTGAAACGGCGCATGAGCGGCTGGTTCGGACCAAACAGATATTGTTTCATCTCTTGAACGGCCTGGACATGGAGAAGGGGGGCGAGATTGCCGTAAACCTTAAACGCCTGTATATCTTTTTAATTGATAAGGTAACCGAGGCAAATTTAAAGAAAGACCCCGCGATTATTGATGAAATTCTCCCCATTTTCAAAACCCTGTGTTCCTCATGGGAAGAGATGGTTCCCCATTCGGAGAAAGAACCCCCTGTTGTTGCCCCGGCCAGCTCAAAGCAGGGTGCCTACGGTCCCCTGCCCGCCGGAAATTCTGCCACTCCCGGCAGCCGGCGGATTCAGGCGGTGGGTTGATGCCCGATACAGCGAGGCAGGCAGCCTGCCAGGGACTCATGAACCAGCTTGTCGAGACGCTTGAACAATACGCGTGTCTCTCAAGCGATGAAAAGGCCCGTTTTGATGCGCAGCCCGTTTATCAAAAACGGAATTTTCTCTCAAAAAGGCAGCTTCTTCTGGACAGGAGCCGTGATACCATCGAGGCCCTGAAGGCCTACGACGATCTTCTGAAAGGTCCGGGCGATAACACCCTGACACAGCTTCAACACCGGCTTATGGTATTGCAGGCGCAATGCGAAAATGAGGACAGCGCCCTTATTGAAGCCTTAACAGCCCGGAAAACGGCTGTGGCAACAAAACTCCATCAACTGTTTCATGCGAAAAAAACACTGCAGGGATACGGAAAACAGGGCATCAATGCCCCGCGTTTTCTTGACAGCAGTGAATAGAAAAAAGGGCTAAGGGCGAAGGGCTAAGGGCGAAAGGCGAAAGGTGTTTTCCCCTTATCGCCACTTTTTCCTGCATACGCAATTCTCAGTGCCATGTTTTGCTCAGTCCTCAATCCTCAGCACTCAGTCCTTTTTCCTTTTTCTCAGCCCTTTGTTTTAATCTCTTCAGACTATAAACAAACCTTGTTGTATCGGACGGTTTCTTTTGTCAGAGAGCCAATCTGTATGGATTCCGTTGGACAATGATGGAAGCATCGCAGGCAAAGGTCGCAGGTCGAACCAAATTTTATTCTTTCTTCAAATCTGATGTTGTTCCTGGGACAGGCCATGACGCATTTCATACATTCCTCACAGTTCTCCGGAATCGAATGTAAGAGAGGGCGAAGTTTTGTGAACTGCCCGTGGAAGGATCGCTTGATGGAATTTGGGATGATCCGTTCCAGGTGTAAATACCACTTTCTTTTTGGTGGCTTTATTGGATTTTGACGCATCATTGCCGAGATAAACACGCCCAGCTTTTTATTCAGGTGTCTGCTGTGAAAAAATTTAATAATTTTTTCAGTCAAAGAGCCTTTTTTTGCCAGAACTGCCAGCATATCTGTGGCGGGCATTGTGTATTCAGCAACAGCAATGGTGAAAAACCCTTTAGCCTGTGCCAGGCGCATGAGACCTCTCATGGAATCCGCGGACAGAAGCGCCTTGGTACAAAACCAGGCGACAGGTCTTTTCGCCGCAGGAAGGGCTTCTACCAGCTCTCTTACCAGATCGGGAGGGCTTAAGTCATAAATGGGAAATCCGATGATCAACAAGTCCGTATCTTGTTTGGCGGATTTAATGCTTTGAGCTGTTATGCGTCTCAGCGTTACATCATGTGACTGATCCACGAGCCTTTTTGATACCTTCCGGGCGATAAATTCCGTGTTGCCCGCGCCGGAATAATACCAGAGAGATAATTTCATTTCTATCAGGCGTCAGGGTCAAACTCGCCATCGTAAAGTTCTGTCAATACCCCAAACATCTTTTGAGGCGGTTCAAGAAAGGCGTAATGATTGTCTCCGAGGTTTCTCGGGGTAGTGTCAATGAGCCTTTTCCCTTTCTCCCGGAGTTCGTCCAGGCTCTTGGCGACGTTATCTACCTTATAGGAAATCAGGAAAAATCCCTCGCCCCGTTTCCTGATATGTTTCGCGACTTCACCATCTGGCGAGGTGGATTCCATCAATTCAATACCAACATCTCCCACGTAATAACGGGCAACCTTAATTTTCTCACTTTCCAGGGTATAGGTCAGGGCCGGTTTCAACCCCAGTGTTTCTTCATAAACCTTTACAGCCTGGGTAAGGTTTTTAACGGCGAAACAGATGTGATCAATTTTTTTAATTTTCATAAGAGGTTCCCCGGCCGAATTGATTAGGCATTTTCACTGGCGGCAGCGGCGATGGCATCCTCAATTTTTTTGTAGCCGGTGCACCGGCAGATATTCCCGGAAATGGCCTGTTTGATTTCCTCTTTTTTTGGGTTTTTATTGCTGGTGAGAAGGGCCTTTGCTGTAAGAATCATCCCGGACGAGCAAAACCCGCACTGGATGGCGCCCTTTTCCACGAAGGCCTCCTGAACGGGATGAAGCTCGGTCCCATTTGCCAGGCCTTCAATCGTTACAATGGATAACCCCTGGACATCGACGGCAAGGGTGATGCAGGATCGGACAGGCATGTCGTCAATCAGGACGGTGCAGGCACCGCACGCGCCAAGGCCGCATCCATCTCGCGTTCCCATGAGTTCAAGGTCGTCCCGCAATACCTCAAGCAGGGTTTTATTGGGGGGAACAAGCAAATCACAGGGCTCCCCGTTTACCAGTAGTGTAATTGGAATTTTTTCCATCAGTTTGTCTCCCGGTTCTATTATTTTTTAGGCAGTTCGGACGGCGTTTAACGCCCTTCGTGTCAGGACGCGCGCCATACGTTTTCGATAGGTTGGCGGTGTGGTCACATTCGCGACGGGTTTCGATGCCTTATAGGCCTCTTCAGCCAGGGTATTGACCCAGCTGTCATCCATCGGTACGTCCTTAAAAAGTTTTGTTGGAGAAATAATAACCGGTCCGCTTCCCACGGCAGTTAAAACTACTTTTCCGGCCTCGCAGGTTTTGCCGTCTACCGCAAGCGTCACACAAGCCGCAACACCGACGAGGGGATAATCAATGGCTTCACGCAACCGCAGTTTTTTGTAGACGCACCGGCGGTTTTTATCCGGCGGCGGAAGGACAATACCTTCAATAATTTCATTATCTTCCAGGGTCAGGGGCTGTTTTCCTTTCCCACTGTAGAGTTCCCTCAGGGGAATCGTCCGGGTGTCGTCCTTTCCGGATAGGGTCACCTGCGCGGACAGGGCGATGAGGACGGGCGCGAGGTCACCCTGATAAACGGCAAAGCAATGTTTCCCCCCCTTGACAGCATTACATTGATTCCCGCCCGCCTTGAAGCAGACAGGCTTGGATTGCCGCCACATCTCCGTCTGGTTGTAAAAGAGGCACCGGGTTTGCTGGGCAACATTTCCGCCGACGGTCCCCATATTTTGCAGGGGAGGCGCCGAGACCATTTTCGCGGCTTCCCACAGTCCCCTGTATTTTTTTTGAATCAGGGAAGAGGTTATCAGTTCTGTCAGTTGTGTCAGGGCGCCGATAAAGACAGAACCATCCGCCATTTTCTGAACGCCTCTGAGTTCTTTGATGTCCTTCAGGTTGATGATAATATCCGGGGCGAGAAGGCGCTGCTTCATCCGCACGAGGAGATCGGTCCCGCCGGCAAGGAGTTTGGCGTGCCCGCCGTGGATGGCTAACAATTCAAGGGCGGACGAGAGGTCCCTCGGACTGAAATATTTGAATTCGCGTAATTTCATCTTTTTCTCCGCTTATGATTTTGCTTTTTCTTCCAAGGCCTTGAGGACCCTGTCCGGGCTGTAGGGGAAAGACTTCATCCATACGCCCGTTGCGTCATAAACCGCGTTGGCAATGGCCTTGTAGGCATTCATGGAAATGGTGAGGCCACCTTCCTTGGCGCCAAAGGGCCCTTCCGGATCCATAGTCTGGACAAGGATGGTATCAATCTCCGGCATATCAACCGACAGGGGAAGTTTATATTCAAGATAGTCGCTGTTCAGCTGAAGCCCCCCGTCCCAGGTGTGCTCTTCCAGGATGGTGGCCACGCCGCCCATAGCCACCGACCCTTCCAACTGGCCTTCGACCGCCATGGGATTGATGGGGTTTCCACAGTCGTGGGCAACAACCATGCGCTCGAGTTTAACAATGCCCGTTTCCGGATCGACTGAAACCTCCGCGATGGTTGTCCCGTAGGAAAAGGTCCCGGCCATCTGGCCATAGGGATTTTTAACCCACTCGCGGTCAAAACTTATTTTGGGGATATAGGTCCCGTACCCTTGGATATGCGTGCCCTTTGACATGGCATAACGGATGGCCTTCGTATATTTTATGGAAACTTCAGGGTCCGTTTTGCTGACAATCAAGCCATCCCGCATCTGAAGGGTTTCTTTATCAACCTTCAAATACCTGCCAGCCGACTGCAGAATCTTATCCCGGGCATCTTCCGCGGCAAGCCGGACGGCATTTCCGGTCACAAAGGCCGCGGCCTGGGAATAGGCCCCCGGGTCATGGGTCGTGGATTCTGTGTCGGAACAGACAATATTGACCGAAGACATAGGGATTCCGAGGGTGTGCGCGGCAATTTGAACCATCATACTTTCGTTCCCCTGGCCGTTGTCCACTACGCCGCTGATCACAGTGGCGTCTCCATCCTCGTTGACCCGTACATAGGCGGAGGACCCTGACCGGAAGCCCATGGGAAACCCGCACATGATGGCGATACTTCCCATTCCGATTCCGTGATAGGGGGGGAGTTTGCCGCGTTTCTTCTTCCACCCGCTTTTTTTCGCGGCTTTTTTGATGGTTTCCTCAAGTCCGCAACTGATAATTTTTGAGCCGGTCGCCGTGACATCCCCGGTTTTCAGCCCGTTCTTGATGCGGATATCCATGGGGTCCATGCCGATCTGTTCTGCAATTTTGTCCATGTGCATGGCGTTACCCGCTAAAAAGGCGCGGCCGTGGCAGCGATACATCCCGCGAATCGGGCGGTTGGTCAGAATTCGGTAGCCGTCATAGCGCAGGTTTGGAAGCCGATAGGTCTCTTCATAGACATAAAACGGGATGGAGGTCGCAATAGGGCCGGTGCTGCTGTAGGCCCCGCCGTTGTAGAGGACCTTGAATTCCTTTGCGATAATGGTCCCGTCTTTTTT
>JANTFN010000074.1 GCA_024763435.1 Thermodesulfobacteriota bacterium
ACTGTTCTTGCGATTTTACCGCCACCGTCGATCCCACAAATTCCATCTGTGAGTGCGACGGCACGAACAATACCTACACGGAAACCTATACCTCTACCCTGCCCGATATCGTTATTCAGAGTGAGGCCCTGACCCCCGAATGTCTTGCGGATGGGAAGTTGCGGATCCACGGCACCGTAACTCTGGAAAACAGCGGCTGCGGCACGTTGATTCAGAATGTGCCGGTCCGGTTTACGCTCTTTGATGGCACGGGCTGCCTGATCGGGGCCAACATCGCGCAGTGGACCGAAACCTTTACCGGTGTCTCCCTCGCCCACGGCGGGACACAAACCTTCCAGGTGGATCATGTCGAGAATATCAATCTCTGCAGCGCCCTCTCCGGGACGCATCTCTCGATTCTGATGGAGGCGGACTACGGCCATGCGATCTGCGAATGTGACGGCACAAACAACACCCTGTGTGCCGATAAACCTGTTGCAACCGTTGATTTGGCCCTGATTCACGTAACCCCCGTCGTCACCTGCGTGGCGGATGGCAGCGCGACCGGCACGATAGCGGTTCAGGTGGGCAACCTCGGACACAGCGATATCACCACTGACTTCGAGATTTCCCTGACCGATTCGAGCGGCGTGACCGTAACCGACACCTTCACCCACCTCGGCGGAACCCTGCCGATACATCCTAACCAAACACAAACGACCACCTTCCATGACTGGCAGGTGGACTGTTCTCCCTGTTCTCTGACCTTTACGGCCACAGTGGACCCGAATCATGCCCTATGCGAATGCGACAGCTCCAACAACAGCTTCACGACGGCGCCCTATACGATCCCCATCCCGGATCTCACGATTACCGGTGTAACGCCGAACCCGGTCTGCACGAACGCCTCGGTCAACATTACCGTGAAAAATTCCGGATGCGTCCCGGTGGCCCAGGGCGTGACCGTCCGTATCAGCGGCAGCCTGTCGGGAACCGCCTTGACCAAAAACGCCCTTGCCCCGGGCGCGACCGAAACGGTCACCCTCTCGCTGGGAGACTTGGCCCCCGGTCACTACGGGATGACCGCCACAGTGGACCCGGATGACGTCGTTTGTGAATGTGATGGGACCAACAATACCTTCAATTTCAGCTTCGATATCAGCCAACCGACCTGTTCAATCACCACGCCTGACACGCTGTTCAGCGGGGCACCTGCTTCTCTGCAGGCTGTTGTCAAAAACGGGAAGCCGCCCTATTCCTTTTCGTGGTCCGACACCTGCGGTGGGATCTTCGACAATCCATCCTCTGCAAACCCCACCTGGACACCGCCCCAGGTCGGTGCCAGCACCCCCTGCACGATCAACATCTCTGTCGTTGACGGCGCGGGATGCGTCACCACTTGCCTGCTGGGGGTAACGATTAAACCCAAAATTCCTCCTCAGCCCGGTTCCCTGCTGGAAATCCAAAAGACGGCAGAAACACGGACCGTCACGGCCGGAGGAATCGCCCGCTACACCATTACGGTAAAAAATACCGGCGACAGCCCACTGACAGCGGTCCGGGTCGTTGATACCCAGCCTGAATTTTTCACCTACGTACCGGGGAGCACGGCCCTCGATGGGGGACCACTCGCCGATCCCGCCATCTCCGGTCGCGTCCTCACCTGGTCCATCGGTCCACTGGCCCCGGGAGAGTCTCGAATCCTGACCTACCAGGCCATCGCCTCTGTTGACGCGGGGCCGGGTCGGCAATGTAACAGCGTCAGGGCGGCGGGAACCATCGAAGGGGCAACACCTGTCTCCTCCAATGAGGCCACGGCCTGCATCACCCTGACACGGCGGGGCCTCACCAGCGGCGGGGCCTGCTGCCTGACGGTCGAGGAGGAGCCAACTGAGGTGACGCCTCTTCCCGATGCCTATTACGCGTTTGTGGACCCCTATTACGACACCGAGGATGCCATGTTTACCGCCTATACCTCTCTCCATCTGTGGCATTCGAAGCATTTCCCTAACAGGCGTTTCGCACAACGGCTGAGAAACTATGCCCTGGTCAATGTTCGTGAGCTTTACTTTAAGGCAGGCCATGCATTCGGCCTGACGGCGGCTAATGGAGCCCTGTGGATGCCCTACGCGGGGGCCTATGTGATCCGGACGGAGAAGGGCTGGAACCGCAGCATGACAGACGCCCTTATTCGTCCCTCTCAAGTCGCCATGGAACTTCTCGCTCTGAACGAGTCCCTGAGTGAGATGGACGCCAAAACCCGCCGTCGCCTGACCGCCATCATCACGCAGAAGCTGACATGGCTCTTGGAAGAGGTGAAAAAGGCGCATCCCCTGCCCGATTCCTGGACGATCAGTGCGGATAAAAACAAAAAAGAGGGTAAGCGGCTGACGGCCTCCAAAGACGCGGCGACACGCTATCAAAAGGCTGTTCTCCATTTTGCCCTGGCCACCTTGCCCCAGCGATTCCCCCTGGCATTACAAGTGGACCGGCTCCTTGTAAAGGAAATCAATTTCAAGACCTTTGACGGGAACCGGCCGGGAACGGAGATCTTTCTCACCATGGCGCTTCGTGCCTCCGGCAAGACGCGTCTCGCGAGAAAAAAGCTTCGAATGCTTGAAACCCGACTGCGCAAGGGAAGTCTGAAGATTACACGCCTGGAAACCGCCGCCCTCCTGGCTGGTTTTGAAGACACCGCGTTCGACATAAGACAGCAACTCCTTCGCAGGATAAGGGATGATTACATCCCGCAAATCGGGATTATCGCGATGGTCACACCAGAAACGGCCCGTCGCGTTCTCCGGCTCCGGGATCTCGCGGGTATGATTCTCGCCTCGGAAAAGGAGCCGGAAGGGTTTATTTTCCGTAGCGCGTGCAAGAGCCTGAACGAAACCGGGATTCTCTATCGAAAACATTTTAACAGCGGGACAGACTATCTTTCTATTAACCTGTTAAACTACCTGTCTTTTCCCAACAGGGTTCCCATTCTCCCTGTCTTTGCTTCCCGGGAAGACATGCCGACGCTTTACCTCAGAAAGGTGGTACTGGCGCCCCATCGCCACGACGACACGGCGAAAGAAACGGCTGACTTTCTGAAAGATTCCCGGGCCGCGAGCAATGTGGAAGGCCCGACCACATCCAACCAGGCAACACCGGAACTCGCAAATGGCACCCTCCCGGCACAGGGAACAGCTGAAACAACCGCTTCCGCCTTCTTCCCGGAAATGATTGACCCGACAGGCGCGCCCACTATTGAGAAAAATGTGTCTAATATCCTGCGGGATACCCTCGGCATGACCTGGCTCGGCCATCACCTGCTTGGCAGGACAGATATCTATGCCGAAACAGGGAGACACCTCATTCATAACGCAAGCACCTACCTGACCACGCTTCAAAAGGTAGGACCAGGTTTCACGAGCAGCGGCGCGCTTTTGATTCCCTCGGGCGAACTCGCCATAAAAGGAAATATCTCCGCAGGAGAAAGACTTGAGGCTTTCACTGAAAAGGTGTCTTATACCACGGGCGTTCTCTCGGATTATCTGCTGGCGCAGAAATGGGTGACGGGAAAGATTACACATGTTGATTTCTACAAAAACCTGCTGAAACATTTCAAGGCAAATCGTTATATCCCTGACAGGCTGACTGTCGCCTCGGATAACGGAGAAACCCGTATTAAGGTCTCTAAAAAACGCGCGCGTAAAATCGTTATTGCCAAATTTTACCTTATTTTTGGTGCCGCCTTCACAAAAGACCTCCTCACAAAGGCAAAAGGAACACTCAAACCAACCGACATGATGCTTCTCGCCAATAATCCAGGCCTTATCCCCTTCTTTGAGGAAGAGCTGAAGACCTTTCTCGCTGATAAGGGAAAACGCTCCAAACACATGAACCTGGATGACCTGTCCGCGGTCCTCATTGCCTCACGCCTGTTGCATCAACCGGCCAAGGGGGTTGCAAATCGGCTTAATGACGCGATCCGTAGCGACCTGCCCTTTCCTGCTTCCCGCATCGAACAGAACCAGAATGGCTTCCTTTATCACACGCACCTGTCCGATTTTCTCCTTTACCTGACCGCCATGGACAAGGGCGAAAATTTTGAAAACACCGCGGATTTTCTCGACGCTTTCATCCTCGCAAACTGGGAGGTGAAATACACAAAAGGTGCCCGGACCGCTTACCTCCGGCTCCCCCCGGGTGAAATCGTGATTGTCAAACGGAAAAACCGCCGAACCGCTGAGCCGGGTGATTTGATGACCCTCCAGGTCAGGGTGGATAATATCTGCCCGGCAGGGCGCGCCCATGCCAAGGATCTCCCGCAGTTGATGCTGAAGGCAACTTTTAATCCCCATCTGCTGTATGTCGGGACCCAGCCAGCGACCGGACTGCAGGATCTTGGGAACTTTCTGTGGAAATACACCAATCTCTATGAAGGGAATGTCCTGCGCTACAAATACCAGGCCCTGATTCCTTACCGGACGACCTCCCCTTCTATAACAGGCGAAATTGATGCAAAGGGCTACACGGGATATTCGGAATTCTCTCCTGACCGGGGTTATGGCGAGAGGTGTTCGGATACCTGGCCAATTCAGTCCCCTTTCAGCCTTGTTCAACCCAGGGAAGTTCCCGTTAAAGTCTATCTCGACGAAAACGCCGATGGGAAATGGAATGCCGGGGAAACAGGTATGCCAGGAATCACCGTTCGGGACTCTCGGGGAAGAATTTACCAGACGGCTCAGGATGGTGTTGTAAAGATCCCGGTGGGTTTGAATCAGGTGCTGGTCCAACTCTACATTCAGGGCATTGAGCCATCTCTCTATCCAACAACGCCCATTTCAAGCGTTCTAACACATCGGGACAAGCATGCCTATTTTGGCCTGACCCCGGCAGCTCACATCACGGGGATGGTCTTTCTTGACAGGAACGCAAATGGAAAACGCGACCCAGGCGAGGCGCCCGTGCCACAGGTTGTCGTTCAAGCCAAAGGGAAAAGGAAGCTGTCGCTTGGCAATGGAACCTTTGACTTCAGACTGATCCCACGGTCATGGCTGAAAAAAATCTCTCCGGTTAAAGAACAACCCTTCTACAAGGGAAAAACTGAAAAACTCGGGATAAAAATTAAGTCGGTTCATTAAAAAGGCCTCGCGGCAGGCAAAGGGAAGCGGTTAAGCGTTTCCGTAAAATACCCACCACCAGTAAACGCGGGGCCTTCGGAGGGTTTTGATGGTCAGGACAGCCCCTTCCGAAAATAATTCGTTAAACCTTATCTTTCGACCACCTAACAACAGCATCTGGTCCTTCGCCTTAGAAACAACGAGGTGGAGCGCGGGAACTGGATGGTTTTTTTGAACCACAATCGTTTTATTTTCTGCTTCCACAATGTCTTTTTCACTGAAAAACCGCTTCAAGCCCTTCGTCGATTTATTATAGATCATTCTGAGGAGCTGAATCTCCCCGTCCGGGCAAATAGAAAATTCTCCGGCGGCAGGTGGCCCTTCTCCCCGGGAATCATACACAATTCTGAATACAGGCCGATGTGCTGGTATGGAAAAGGTCACCCGTTGGTGCCCCGCAGGCCCTGA
This sequence comes from Thermodesulfobacteriota bacterium, assembly GCA_024763435.1. Classification (GTDB taxonomy): domain Bacteria; phylum Desulfobacterota; class S145-22; order S145-22; family S145-22; genus JANTFN01. The sequence continues at coordinate 5,559 of JANTFN010000074.1, forward strand.
GACAACCAGCCTTCGGATGGGAAAAGCGGCAAGGATTATCAAAGAAATGATTAAAAAAAGGCCCACGACCTTTTTCATGGATATTTTACGTTTCATTTTCCCTCTCATACCTGCCTGATGAATTTTTATCAACCGTTCCTGTTTCCGCGGCCGGGAATTGACACGTCTCAACATAAATTTTATACTCTGCGAAATAAATAATACCAGATACGGGCCCTGAGAACATCGATTTTCGGAAAACCATGATGGAAGATGAAATGATTAAAACAGACTACAAAAAAATTCCGCCTTACAAAACAAAGGATGGTTCGATCATTCGGGAGCTTCTTCATCCTGATACGCACGGAGAAACATTGAACCAAAGCCTTGCTGAGGCGACCGTTCCCCCCGGGGCCAAAACGCTCTGCCATCATCACGTTAACTTCAGTGAAATCTACCATGTCACGCGTGGAACCGGCGAGTTAACCGTCGGGAAAGATGCTTGTGAAATACACAAAGGCGACACCGTGTATATCCCTCCCGGTACCCCGCATTGGGTCAGAAATACCGGCGTCACTGATTTGCGTATTCTCTGCTGCTGCGCCCCCCCTTATACCCACGAGGGGACGCTCCTTCATGAGGCGTAAAATTCTCTCTGATTTTTTCCGCATCTTGACTTTCCATGTAAATCATTCCATGATTCGACCATATTAGGGGTTTTAAGTAAAATTTAGAGGCATATTATGGCACCTTTCAACACATCCCAGGATTTAGAAATATTTTTAAAACACCTGGAAAAGTATGGGATGGTTTTCGGACTTGAAAATATTCGGGCCATCCTTTCCAGCATCGGAAACCCGCAGGATTCCTTCAGGGCCATTCACATCGCGGGGAGCAACGGCAAGGGCTCCGTCGCCGCCATGATTCAGCAGGCCCTCATGGATGCCGGGTTGACATGCGGTCTCTATACCTCGCCTCATCTTCAGCGATTTACAGAGCGTTTCAAGATCGACCGCGAAGAGATTACCGAAGAAAACCTCCTGCATTATGCCAACCATTTGACCGACGGCATCAAGGCAAACCATATCCCGGAGGGATTTACCTATTTTGATTTTACCACGGCCATGGCCTTTGACTACTTCGCCAGTCAGGGGGTCGATTTTGCCGTTATTGAAACCGGACTGGGCGGCCGGCTCGACTCCACAAATGTCCTTCAGCCCGAGATTTGTGTCATCACCCCCATCAGCCTGGAACATACCCAGTTCCTCGGGACGACTCTGGACGCTATTGCCCGGGAAAAAGCGGGAATCATCAAGAAAGAAACACCCGTCATTATCGGTCGGCAGGCCCCGGAAGCCCTCGCCGTCCTTTTAAGCACGGCGGAAGATAAAGACGCCCCCACCTCCGTTTTCGGCCGCGACTTCGACCGCGTTGCCTCCGCCTCCGGGGGCACCTTTACCTACACACAGGGTGGCTTGCGCCTCTCCGACCTGAAAACCGCCCTGTTAGGCCCCCACCAGCAGGAAAATGCCGCCACCGCTATCCGCACCCTTCTGTTGTTGAAACAATCCGGTATTCCCATCCATGAAGAGACGATTCGCGGGAGTCTTCGTCGCGTTTCCTGGCCCGGAAGGGGAGAGTTATGGGAAAACAGGGACGACCCCGCCATCCATCTGATGCTCGACGGGGCGCACAATCCGGGCGGGGCGGAAATTTTATCCCGAACAATCAAAACCCTTTCTTTCAACCGGCTTCACCTCATGATTGGCATCCTTGCCGACAAGGATATGGCGGCCATCGCCTCGAAACTGCTCCCCATGGCGCGGGAGGTAACCGCTGTGGCCCCCCGGATAGATCGCGCGCCCGATGTCAAACAGTTTGCGCGGCAGCTCCAGCCCTTTCTTTCGCCTCAGGCGCATATTCATATCGCGGGATCAATCCCCGACGGCTTTCCCATCGCCGCGCAATCCCTTGCTCCCGGCGATCTTCTCGTCATTACCGGATCCCTCTATACCGTTGGTGAGGCAAGGGATATCATCGAAAGGAGTTCAAATTGGATAAAAAAAACGCTCCCTTGACGGCCCCTGCTTCCGCTTCCAGAACCAGAAAGGCAACACCGACTTTTACCCTCTACACCGATGGCGCTTCCAAGGGAAATCCCGGGCATGCCGGTGTCGGGGCCGTCATCCTTAAAAACGGAAAACCTTTCTGGGAAGGGAAAAAATATATCGGCCAAACAACCAACAATACCGCCGAATACAGGGCGTTAATTCTTGG
>JANTFN010000075.1 GCA_024763435.1 Thermodesulfobacteriota bacterium
TAAACTCGCGCCACCTACCAGCCCTCCGTCAATATTTTTCATTTCCATTAAACCCTCAACATTACCAGGCTTTACACTTCCCCCATAAAGAATCCTGATGCCTTCCGCGCCTTCCTGGCCCGCTTTTTCTTCAAGGCGCTGACGGATAAACGCATGCACTTCCTCAGCCTGTACGGGCGTAGCGGTTTTACCCGTTCCAATGGCCCATAGCGGCTCGTAGGCGATAATCATAGACTGAACCTGTGATGAAGTCAAGCCTTTCAGCCCTTTTTCTATCTCTTCGCCGATAATCTCGAAGGCCTTGCCATTTTCTCTTTCTTCAAGGGATTCGCCGACGCACATAATGGGCGTCAACCCGTATTTGAACGCGGCGTGAACCTTTTTATTAACCGTTTCGCTTGTTTCACAAAAATACTGGCGTCTTTCAGAGTGGCCCAGGATGACGTGCGTACATCCCGCGTCCTTCAGCATCAGGGGAGAAATTTCACCTGTAAAGGCACCGTTCTCTTCCCAGTGCATCGTCTGCCCGGCGAGGAGAATCGGGGAGCCGGAGACCTTTTCAGAAACGGCATAAAGGGTTGTAAAAGGCGGCGCGACCAGGATGTCACCGGTGCTGGTGTCCACGGAAGCAATATTTTTCAGGATACCCTGAACAAGCGCGGCGCCTTCTGCGGCCGCCAGGTTCATTTTCCAGTTTCCCGCCATCATGGGTTTTCGTTTCATTGTAAACTCCTGTAAAAATTAAGTTGAGAGAAGCGCCTGAATCCCGGGAAGCTGCTTTCCTTCGAGAAACTCGAGAGATGCGCCCCCGCCGCTTGAAATGTGACTGATTTTGTCTGCCGCGCCCGATTCGTGAATGGCCCGAACGGAATCCCCGCCTCCGACAACACTTTGCGCGTCTGACGCCGCCACAGCCCCGGCGATGGCAAAAGTTCCCTTGGAAAAGGGAGGAACCTCAAAAACACCCATGGGACCGTTCCAGAAAATGATTGCGGCCTGACTGATCTGCTCTTCATACGACTGGATAGTTTTAGGGCCGATATCTACCCCGATAAAGGGAAGCGGGATGGCCGTAGAATCCGTTGTGTGAAAAGAGGCGTCCGCGCTTATTCCCGCGGAGACGATATGGTCTTCAGGTAAAAGGAATCTTGACCCGGCAGCGCGGGCCTTTTCCAAAATTGTTTTCGCGTCGTCCAGACGGTCCGTTTCCACAAGGGATTTTCCGATTTCTATCCCCTGCGCCTTCAGAAATGTATAGGCCATGGCACCGCCGATAAGAATGGTATCCGCTTTACCTATAAGGGAATGGAGAATACCAAGTTTGTCAGAAACCTTGGCGCCCCCGAGAATAAGCGCAAATTTTCCGGTTTTTGCTTCGAGGATATGGGTCAGGACTTCGACTTCTTTTTTAAGCAGAAAGCCCGCGCCTTTTACCTTGAAGAAGGAAGGGACAGAAGCGACCGACGCGTGGGCGCGGTGAACAGCGCCAAAGGCATCTTCGATATAAACCTCGCCAAGTTCAGCAAGCGACCTGGCAAAATCGGTGTCGTTGGCTGTTTCCTCCGGGTGAAATCTCAAGTTTTCAAGCAGGAGAATTTCTCCGGCCTTAAGCCCGCGTGCCATTTCCTCAACCTTTGGGCCAATGCAGTCCGGCGCCATCGCCACGCGGGTATTCAGGAGCGCTGAAAGCGCCTCTGCCACGGGTTTAAGACTCAGATTTTTATTGAAGGTCCCCTTCGGCCGGCCGAGATGAGACATCAAAATGATCCGGCACCCCTCGGACAGGGCGTAGCGTATCGTGGGGAGACTCATGCGAACCCGTGAGTCATCGGCAACACGTCCAGCATCTGTCAGGGGGGTGTTAAAATCTACCCGGATAAGAACCCGTTTTCCCCTGACAGGGAGCTGGTCGATTGTTTTAAAAGGCGCAATCGTCATTTTTGGGCGACAAAGCCGAAAAGTTCGCTCATGCGGTTTGAAAACCCCGATTCATTGTCATACCAGGACAGGACCTTAACCATTCGTCCGCCGATGACCTTCAGGGAAAGCATATCAATCGTGGAAGAATTCGGGTTACCGTTGTAGTCGATGGAAACGAGAGGTTCATCGCTGTATCCGAGAATTCCCTTCATTTTGCCGTCGGCATAGGTCTTGAAGGCATTGGCAAGGTCCGCTTCCGTAACATCCTTTGAAAGCAATGCCACCAGATCCACGATAGAGACATTGGGCGTGGGAACACGAATGGCCATCCCGTCAAGTTTCCCTTTTGTTTCAGGAACGACAAGCGCGAGCGCCTTTGCCGCGCCGGTTGTTGTAGGAATCATGGAAACCCCTGCCGCGCGTGCCCGTCTCAGGTCTGAATGGGGCAGATCCAGGATTTTCTGGTCATTGGTGTAGGCATGGGTCGTGGTCATCAGGCCGTATTCGAGACCGAATTCGTTCACAAGAACCCTCGCGACCGGGGCAAGGCAATTGGTCGTGCAGGAACCCATGGAAATAACATCATGTTTGCTGGGGTCATAGACCTCCGGGTTGACGCCCAGGACGATCGTCGTGTCGGCATTCTTGGAAGGGGCTGAGATAATAACCTTTTTCGCGCCGGCTTCAAGATGTCCGGCCGCCTTGTTTCTGTCGGTGAAGAGACCGGTGCTTTCAAGGACAACATCAACACCGAGTTCCTTCCAGGGGAGTTTGCTCATATCCCGTTCGGAGAGGACACGGATTTTTTTGCCGTTCACCACGAGATAATCCCCCTCGACGGAGACATCGGCATTAATTTTCCCATGAACGGAATCATAGGTCAAAAGGTGTGCCAGGGTTTTGCTGTCCGTTAAATCATTAACGGCAACAAATTCCAGATCGTTCTTGTTTAAGGATGCCCGAAAGACGTTTCTCCCTATCCGGCCGAATCCATTGATTGCAACGCGTAAAGCCATAATTTCCTCCTGCGTAATTTTATTTGTCACGCTTATAACGTATTCTCGGATGTTTTTCAAGATAATAAAAAAAGCCGGATTTATAAAAAGCCAGCTATTGATTTGCACGCGTCTATGGGGAATACCACCCCGCCTGTCCTGTTAAATGCTCAAAAATACGGGAAGGCTGCCCCGATTTAACAGGCGAAATGTTCCCGCGTTCAGAGTCACAAAGATCTCAAAATAAAAAAGCCTTGCGTTTTTTATCGAGGCCACCTTTTGACAGCATTGTCCGATTATGCTATATACGCAACGCGATTGCCGATTGCCAACGTAGCTCAGATGGTAGAGCAGCTGATTCGTAATCAGCAGGTCAGCGGTTCGAGTCCGCTCGTTGGCTCCAGTGATTTCAAGGGGTTAGGTGATTCAGGTTCCTGGCCCCTTTTTCTGTTGGTAACATACTGGCAACAAAACTTTCAATTTTCACCCTTTTTTCAGGGTGCTTTGGCGTTGGATACTTCACAAGCCATTTCACCTTTTTTTAGCTCGAGCAGGCAGGCGAATCCCTTGAAATTCAGAATCAATGCGCTGAAATAAAGATCCGGGGTTGTCCAACTACGCGATTAGATTCCGGAGCCTTTTATTTGTACCATCCATGCCTCGTCATTGGGCGGATATGGAATCTGTCCGTACATTGCAGGGGGTTCCATTGCCTGATTACCTGTGCCCCCGTTTAATTTATCCACATCCCATTGCATTGGGTTATTGATTATATATTCTGATATGCGTTGATATTCATTTTCATCACGAATGATATGTTCCCAGAAATTTCGTTGCCATAATTTGCCATCAAATTGTTGCCACCCATGATTTACAACATCATCAATATATCGTTTGGTTGTCAATGATTTAAATCGTCCCACAATGTTTGATACCGTAGGGGCAACCCCCCGTGGTTGCCCGTTATTTCGTGGTTGCCCGTTGTTCTTATCCGAGTTTGAGTTCATTGTCCAGTCTTCCAAAACAGGCTTTTGACGGAACGGTCAGTTTTTACTTGACAACATCGGGATCATACTTACCTTATACGCAAACCAGGTAGGCGGGAAGGGGACGTGGAACGACTTTCAAAAAGAGCAAGGGAAATCTTACGATTCGTGGTGGATGAGTATATCCAGACGGCCGGGGCGACTGGATCCCGAACCCTTTCAAAGCGAACGGGGATAGGATTAAGTCCCGCGACCATCCGGAATATCATGCATGACCTGGAGGAACAGGGCTACCTGAAACAGACCCACGTTTCTTCCGGGCGCGTCCCGACGGAAAGAGGCCTCCGGTTTTATGTGGACAGCATTATTAACGTGCGGGATTTATCGGAGCAGGAAAAGACAAAGATTGAACAGTACCTGAAAAATCAGGATGAAGGTATTTCTCGTCTGCTTCGGGAGGTTTCCAGAACCCTGTCAAATCTTTCCCATTACGCGGGCCTGATTATGGCCCCTAAACTGGAAACAATCCGCCTGAGGCATATTGAGTTCGTTAAATTACGGGATGATCAGATCCTTATTGTCCTGATTTCCCAGACGGGCATCGTGCAAAACTGGCTGATAGGGGATGAGTTCAACCTTGATGACGATACCCTGCTTCGTATGACGAATTATCTGAATATCCTGCTTGAGGGGCAGACCCTTTTTGAGATAAGGCAGAAGATTCTGGAGGAGATGCAGGCAGAAAAGGCCAAGGTTGATCAGATGATGAAGCAGGCCCTGGTTCTCGGGAAGACGGCCATTGAGGCAAGTCTGGGAAGACCGGGCGCACGGGAAGTCATCATTGAGGGAAAAAATAATATCCTTGAGGAGCCAGCCTTCAAGGATATTGAAAAGATGAAGGCTATTTTTAATACGTTTGAAGAAAAAAGCAAGCTTGTTAAGCTTTTAGATGAAAGTCTGACGGCACGGGGAGTCCAGGTTTATATCGGGAGTGAAAGCCAGCTTGAGGATTTCAGCGACCTCAGCCTGATAACCGCGAATTACGATAATGGCGCCTCGGTTCTGGGAACCCTCGGTGTTCTCGGGCCGACGCGGATGAATTACTCGAAGGTCATTCCCGTTGTGGATTATACCGCGGAACTGGTCAGTGAAATATTAAGAAGTATGTGAGGAGGAAGCAAAAAAGATGAAAGGGAGAAAAGAGGAATCGGACGCCATCAAGGTGGATCTTTCCGATAAGGCGAAACGCAGGGGGAAGGTAAAGGCCCGGGCCGCGGCAAAGGCGGAAGAAAAAAACGCCGACGCGCGTTCCGGTGAAGAAGCCGCCCATAACGCGGGAGAAGAGAAGAAGGACTGGGAAACACTGTATCATGAGACTTATGAGAAATACCTGCGCCTGCACGCCGAATTTGATAATTTTAAAAAACGGATGACCAAGGACAAGGCGGAGGCTATTCGTTTCGCGAACCAGGGGCTGATTGAGGAAATTCTCCCGTTTGTGGATAATCTGGAGCGTTCGCTGCAGCACGCGGATGAATCCGGAAACTTCAACGCCCTGAAGGATGGTATTTTGATGACGCTTAAACAGTTGTTGAAGGCCTTGGAAAAAGCGGGTCTTGAACCGATAAAGGCCGAAGGGGAACCCTTTAACCCGGAGGTTCATGAAGCCATTATGCAGGTGGAAGCGGATGAAGTGGCATCAAATCATGTTGTTGAAGAGTTCCAGAAGGGATATAAACTTCACGGGCGCGTTATTCGGCCCGCGACGGTAACAGTATCAAAATAAAAAAACATTTAAAGGAGGATATCATGGGAAAAATTATCGGAATTGATCTGGGAACCACAAATTCATGCGTGGCCGTTCTGGAAGGGGGAGACCCCAAGGTTTTGACCAACGCGGAGGGCGGCAGAACCACGCCATCTGTGGTTGCCTTTACGGATAAAGGAGAGCGCCTCGTCGGCCAGGTGGCCAGACGCCAGGCCATTACAAACCCTGAAAATACAATTTTTGCTATCAAAAGGCTGATTGGGAGAAGATTTGAAGACGGGGAGGTGCAAAAAGACCTCAAAATTCTTCCCTATAAGATAGTCAAGGCGGACAATAACGACGCCTGGGTCCATAGCCGGGGCAAGGATTACAGCCCTCAGGAAATCTCGGGTATGATTTTGCAGAAGATGAAAAAAACAGCCGAGGATTATCTTGGAGAAACGGTAACAGAGGCGATTATTACCGTTCCGGCCTATTTTAATGACAGTCAGCGCCAGGCGACCAAGGACGCGGGCAAGATCGCGGGCCTTGATGTCAAGCGTATCATCAACGAGCCCACCGCGGCATCCCTGGCCTATGGCCTCGACAAGAAAAAGGACGAGAAAATAGCCGTTTTTGATCTTGGCGGCGGAACCTTTGACATCTCCATCCTGGAGCTTGGTGAAGGTGTTTTCGAGGTTAAGTCAACGAATGGGGATACCCATCTCGGCGGAGAGGATTTTGACCTGCGTATCATGGATTATCTCGCGGACGAGTTCAAAAAAGATCAGGGGATAGACCTGAGGTCCGACCGGATGGCGCTGCAACGCCTGAAGGAAGCGGCGGAAAAGGCAAAGATCGAGCTGTCGTCCTCCATGGAGACGGACATTAATCTGCCCTTTGTTACGGCGGACGCGAGCGGGCCGAAGCATCTGAATATCAAATTAACGCGGGCCAAACTGGAAAAGCTCGTGGACGAATTGATTAACAAGGTTGAACAGCCCTGCAGGACCGCCCTTAAAGACGCGGGATTGAGCCAGCAGGATATTAACGAGGTTATTCTCGTGGGTGGGATGACCCGTATGCCGAGAGTGCAGGAAAAGGTTAAAGCGATTTTCGGAAAAGAACCGAACAAGAGCGTGAATCCGGACGAGGTTGTCGCCATCGGCGCGGCAATTCAGGCGGGTGTATTGACGGGAGATGTCAAAGACGTCCTGCTGCTCGATGTAACGCCGCTTTCACTCGGAATCGAGACCCTGGGTGGTGTTATGACCAAGCTTATTGAGAAAAATACGACCATTCCCACTCGGAAAAGCCAGATTTTTTCTACCGCGGCAGACAGCCAGACGGCCGTGACGATTCATGTTCTCCAGGGAGAGCGTGAAATGGCGCAGGACAACAAAACGCTTGGCCGGTTTGAACTGATGGGAATTCCACCGGCGCCGAGAGGCGTGCCGCAGATTGAGGTCTCATTCGATATCGATGCCAATGGGATCGTCCATGTTGCCGCCAAGGACCTGGCAACCGGGAAAGAACAGTCCATCAAGATTACCGCTTCCAGTGGTCTTTCCAAGGAAGAGGTTGACAAGATGGTCCGAGACGCTGAAATGCACGCCGATGAAGACAAAAAGAAAAAGGAAGGAATTGAGGCGCGAAACCAGCTTGACAGTCTTATTTACACGACGGAAAAGACCCTGAATGAAAATAAAGACGTGCTTGATGAAGCATCACGCGGCAACCTGGAGACGGCTATCGAAAAGGCGAAGAAGGCCATGGAATCAGACAATGTGGACGAAATGAAAACCGCGACCGAGGAATTGACCACGGCTTCCCACAAGCTTGCCGAGGCGATGTATGCCAAGGCGTCACAGCAGCAGGGTGCCGAGGGAGCAGCCGGACCCGGCCCTGATGCTGCTTCCGGCGGTCAGGCTGGGGGCTCTTCTGCGTCGGATAATGGCGAGGATGTCGTGGACGCGGATTTTGAAGAGGTTAAATAGCGACATTTTTTGTCAGTAAAAATGACAAAAAAGGGGCAGGGGAATTTTTCTCTGCCCCTTTTTTATGCCCCTGTCGTTATTTTTTGACAGGATTAACAGGATTGACAGGATAAAAGAAGAAAGAAAGTTCTTTTTGTTTTTATTGT
>JANTFN010000076.1 GCA_024763435.1 Thermodesulfobacteriota bacterium
TCAAAGATACGGCGTAATGTTCAGAAAACCCTGATAGAGGCCGCCTTGATAGTCGCGTAGCACTGGCGGCCGGGGGTAAGTGCCATCTCCGCGGCAGTCGCGCGGGTAATCGTTGCCACAAGGGAAACGCCCCCTGTCTTCAGGGTTACATCTATCAGCGACGCGGCGAGGGGCCGCAGATCTTCAACAATACAGGCAAGACAGTTTCTCGCGCTGCTTTTCAACGGGACCGAAGAAAGAATAATATCTTCCGAGGGGATGGCAATTACGCCTTTTTTCTGTTCTCCGGAGGGAATTTCAAGGAAAAACGCGCCCCGGACAAAACGGGTTGTCCCGTTGCTTTTTTCAACCGTTCCCTGAAAGATGTTTTTTACCCCGGTAAATTCAGCCACGAGCGGGTCCGCGGGGTGGCTGCTGATCTCTTCTGGTGTGCCCTGCTGGACAAACCGCCCCGCGTGCAGTACCGCCATACGGTTGCCGAGATAAAGCCCCTCCTCAAAATCATGGGTGACGTGGACAATCGGGATGGTCATCTGTTGATGAATCGTCCTGAGTTCCTTTTGAAGCTCTCTTTTGGTGACCCGGTCCAGGGCGCTCAGGGGTTCGTCAAGAAGCAGGAGGTCCGGTTTAACGATCAGGGCCCGCGCGAGGGCCACACGCTGTTTCTCTCCCCCGCTTAATCCCGCGATGCGGCGTTTTAACAGGGACCGGATACCCATCCGTTCCGCCATTTCCGTTACGTCACGTGTCACCTGGTTTCCTGGCCGATGCCGTATTTTCAGGGGAAAAGCGATGTTTGCGAAGACCGACATATTCGGGAAAAGGGCAAAATCCTGGACCATCATGCTGAAGCCCCGGCGCTCCGGGACCAGGCGGGTGATGTCCTTGCCATCCTTGACAATTCGTCCGGTGGCGGGGGGTATCAACCCCGCGATAAGGGACAACAGGACGCTTTTTCCGGATCCCGTCGGGCCGAGGAGAATCCAGTATTCTCCCGTCTTCAGGGTTAACCGCACGGGGGAAAGCCGGAAGGCCCCTAAACGACAGGTGACATCAAGGATTTCAATCACCGTTTTTCCCCTTTCGCGAGGCAAAAAACCGGAACAGGCTGAACAAAACGAGGCAGACAAGGACCAGCAGGGCGGCAACCGGATAGGCCAGTTTCAGGCCGTATGCCTCAAAACGTTCAAAAATAAGAACTGGTGTTACCATGGGGTGGTAGGTCAGGATGATAATCGCGCCGAATTCGCTGATACCGCGGGCCCACATCAACAGGGCCCCCGACACAATCCCCCGCAGCGCGAGGGGAAGGCTCAGGCGGAAGAAGACCTGTGCGGGTGTGGCGCCCAGTGTCCGCGCTACCGCCTCCATCCGGGGGGAGACACCCATGAAGGCGTCTCTTGCCGCGTTAATCAAAAAAGGCGCGCTGACAAACATCATGGCAATCACGATACCCGCCTCAGTCCCCACAAAAGAGATGCCGAAAAACGAGAAGAAGGCCCCGCCCAGAAAATGCCGGCCAAAAACCATCAGCAGGGCGATACCCGCGGCGGTATGCGGTACCACTATCGGCAGATCCACCATTCCCTGGATAAGACTTTTAAAGGGAAAGGTTTTTTTCGCAAGTAAAAAAGCGAGGGGCACGCCGGTGACAAAGGCCAGCACTGTCGCCCACAAGGCGCAGCGCAGGGTCAGGAAAATGGATTGAATCACCTCGGCGTCGGCAAGAACCTTTCGCGCGGCAGGGATGTCAAGCGAAAAAACCATCCTGAAAACAGGGATGACAAGGAACAGAAACAGCAGAATTCCAAGAACCGCGAAGCCTTTCTCAAAAAACGTCTTCATGATGCTTAACCATACCGAAAAGGGGCGGGCGTCACAAGTGGGATACTGGATTTGTTGCACTCAAATAGAAATGTTCTGCTTGACACGTCGCTAAACATGATTATTTTTTGTTTGAAAGAAAAAAATGGAGGTGATGGAAATGGCACTGGTAAGATGGGAACCTTTTCAGGATCTCCTGGCAATTCAGGAGAGAATGAACCGTCTCTTTGACGAGACGCTTCAGCGCACACATTCAAGGGAAGATGAGGATCTTTCGGCAGGATTGTGGTCGCCGCCCGTCGATATCTATGAGACGGAAAACGAGATAATCCTAAAGGCGGAGCTTCCCGAAATCGATCAGAAAGACATTGACATCAAGGTCGAGGACAGCACGCTGACCATCCGGGGAGAACGAAAGTTCGAAAGAGAAACGAAAAAAGAGAACTATCACCGGATCGAGCGCGCTTACGGGAAATTTCACCGCTCCTTCTCGCTGCCAAACACGATTGATCAGGAGAAAATCAATGCCTCTTTTAAAGACGGCATCCTCAAACTGGTCATGCCGAAAAGAGAAGAAACCAAACCGAAACAGATCAGCGTGGAAGTTAAATAAAGATCGCGTTGATAAACGGGTTCAAAAGAGAGGGGATTTTTCCCCTCTCTTTGTTTATGACAATTTCACACGTAAAAACAAAACACCCAGGTTAGTGCGTTAGCAACATTACAGTTCGATTTTTACACCCAGAACAGTTAGAAATTTCCTGATCCATTCCGGGTGCGCCGGCCACGCAGGGGCGCTCACCAGCCTGCCATCCACGTAGGCGTTGGAAAACGTCTCATTATTCGGAATCCACTTTCCCCCGGCCCTCTCGATATCCGGTCCAACCGCGGGATAGCCGCAACACTCCCGCCCCTCCAAAACCCCCGCTGCCGCAAGGATCTGTGGTCCATGGCAGATGGCCGCCACCGGCTTGTTCGCCTTGAAAAATTCCTGGGTGATTTCGAGAACCCTGGGATAGAGGCGCAGATACTCCGGGGCGCGCCCACCGGGTATTACCAGGCCATCGTAGTCTGCCACTTTCACGCCATCGAAATCCGCTGTAATCTGGAAGTTATGCCCTACCTTCTCGGAATAGGTCTGGTCGCCTTCAAAATCGTGGATTGCTGTTTTCACGGCATCGCCCGCCTTTTTATCGGGGCATACGGCATCCACCTGGCATCCCACCATGGTCAGCATCTGGAAAGGCACCATCGCCTCGTAATCCTCAACAAAATCCCCAACAAACATTAAAATCTTTTTCTCGGCCATTGTGATCTCCTTTTGTCATGGTTTAAAGGTTAAATACCCGCATAGCATGGTAAATCTATACCAATTTTTCGCTTTTCGCAACGGTCCAGGATTGATGGCTTCGTAAACACGAATCCCTTTTCCCTAAACGTCCCTCCTTTACTTTTTCCCGGCAAGCCGATACAAAAAAGGAATCATGAACGCAAATGAACGCCGTATTCTGATTATGACGAGTTTTGGCCATTTTATGAGTCATTTCAACATGATGGTCTTTCCCGCCCTTGTCCTGCCCCTGACAACCTATTACCATCTCGATTTCGGCCAGGTGGTTCGCCTCTCTTTTCTGATGTATCTCTTCTATGGCATTTCCGCGCTGCCGTGGGGACTTGCAACCGACAGGCTGGGCGCGAAGCGGCTTCTCATGCTCTTTTTCTTCGGGACGGGGATTTGCGCGTTGCTTGCCGCGCTTTTTATGGGAACTTCCCTGGGATTTACCCTGTTTCTGGCGGGAATCGGCATCTTTTCGGGAATTTACCATCCCGCGGGGATCGGGTTGATTTCCAGGGGAATCCGCCAGATCGGCAAGGGCATGGGCATCAACGGCATGGCGGGAAACCTGGGATTTGCCTTTGCGCCCCTCATCACGGGATTCATCAACTGGCAGTGGGGACCGAGGGCAGCCTATCTTTTTCTGGGGCTTTTCAACCTCCTGGGATGCGCCCTTATCTTTTTCCTCGGGGTTGAAGAACCGGGGCGAAAGGCAGACGCCAAAAAATCGGATGGCGACGGGATGCTGAAGGCCTTTGTTATCCTCTGCGTTGCCATGATTCTGGGGGGAATTACCTTCCGGGGACTGACGGTGACGCTGCCTTCCCTCTTTGAACTCCGGAACCCTGAGCTTCTGAAAGCGTTAGCGCACACCGTGAGTTTTCTCCAGTCCCACAATGTGTCGGCCACGCTTCTGACCTCCCTGGTCTTTGTGATTGGTATCTTTGGTGTGTATCTTGGCGGATATGTCGCGGATCACACGGATCTCAGGCGTTCGTATATCGTGTTCAACGGCCTCGCCTTTTTCGGCGCCCTGGGCATGGCCTTTTTTACCAATATCCCTTTAATCGCCGTTTCCATTTTCTACGCCTTTTTCCTCATGGGGCTGCAGCCCATCGAGAACACGCTGATTGCGCGCTATACACCCGACCGCCTTCGGCATTCGGGATATGGGGTCAAATTCGTCCTGAAGTTCGGAGTCGGTGCCCTGGCCGTGCAGCTTATCGGGTGGATCAAGACCGAATGGTCGATTCAGGCGGTATTTATCATGATGGCCCTGATTTCGGTCCTCGTTGTGGCAACGATTGCGACCCTGATCATTGTGACACGTCCCCTGAAGGCCCATTCTTAGAATTTTTTCGAAAAGTACCTGATGGAAAAATCTAATCATATTCCCCCAGAATCAGAGAAGCGTGTTATGCCGGAGCACAACACGCTTCTGGACAATAAGCTGCGGGAGATTTTCGGATATACCTCTTTCAATCCCCATCAGCGGGAAATCATCGATACTGTCCGGTCGGGGCGGGATTGTGTGGCAATACTGCCCACCGGGAGCGGAAAATCCCTGTGCTACCAACTGCCGGCCATTCTCTCCGGTGACAAGTTGGCGGTCGTGGTTTCCCCTCTGATCTCGTTAATGAAAGACCAGGTCCTGCAACTGGATCAATTGGGTGATTACGCGGTGCTGCTCAACTCGTCGCTGACGCGAAAAACCTACCAGGCCAACGTGGCCCGAATTGCCTCGGGGCAGGCCAGAATTCTCTATGTGGCCCCGGAAACCCTGATGAAACCCTACATCCTGGATCTGTTAAACAGCGTAACAGTCAGTTTCCTGACCATTGATGAGGCCCACTGCATTTCGGAATGGGGCCACGATTTCAGGCCGGAATATCGTCAACTGGCCGCGCTCCGGGGGCGCTTCCCCAATCTTCCCGTACTGGCGCTTACCGCCACCGCGACCAGCCGGGTAAGGGAAGATATTATCACCAGTCTCCAGATGCGGAATCCCGCGGTGTTTGTTGCCAGCTTTGACAGGCCGAACCTTTTTCTTGAGGTGAAAGAAAAAACAAAGGCGTTCAAACAATTAACCGCTTTTCTCAATAAATTTCCGGACCAGTCCGGAATTATCTACTGCGCGTCGCGGAATGAAACCGACCGGGTGGCCACAAAACTCGCGGAACGCGGATTTGCCGTCCGTCCTTACCACGCGGGGATGACCGCGAAGGCCCGGACCCGGAACCAGGAAGCGTTCATCCGGGATGACGTGAGAATTATCGTGGCAACCATCGCCTTTGGGATGGGAATTAATAAACCGGATGTCCGCTTTGTCGTGCACTACGACCTGCCCAAAAATATCGAGTCCTACTACCAGCAGATTGGACGCGCGGGGCGAGACGGACTCCCTGCCCATTGCCTGCTTTTACTGGGTTACGGGGACATTTCAAAAATAAAGTATTTTATCGCGCAAAAAGAAAGTGAAAAAGAAATTCGTATTGCCAAAAACCAGCTCACGGTTATGTTGTCCTATGCCGAGGCTACCTGTTGCCGCCGGATTCCAATGCTCAGTTACTTTGGCGAGACATACCAGAAAGAAAACTGCGGTGCCTGCGACAATTGTGTGGCGGATGCCCGCGTCGAGACACGGGACCTTTCCGTGGAGGCGCAGAAGTTCATGTCCTGTATCTGGCGGACCGGCCAGATGTTCGGTATGGGTTACATCATCAATGTCTTGCGCGGTTCCACGGATAAAAGAATCCTCCAAAACGGGCACGATAAACTTTCCACCTGGGGAATCGGGAAAGATCACACCTGGCAGGCATGGCAGCAGTTGGGGCGCCAGCTCATTGCCCACGATTTTGTAAACCAGGATCCGGCTTATGGGGGGTTGAAGCTGACGGAGGCGGCCTGGCCGGTGCTTCGGGCTGAAAAAATATTCATGGGACGGATGGAAGAAGGAGAAACCATGGAGAAGGCCTCATCCCGCAAGGCAGCCGCGGGCAAGGACAAAGGGGATTTTTCTGATCCCGCCAAACGCGATCTTTTCCAGGTGCTGAGGCAAAAGCGAAAGGAACTTGCGCAACAAAAGGGTGTGCCGCCGTACGTGGTTTTCAGCGATCGAACCTTAATGGAAATGGCCGAATATTGCCCTTCCACCCTGGCAGAAATGGCTGAAATCCATGGTATTGGTGCCGTCAAACTGAAGCGCTACGGCAGTATTTTTCTCGCCGTACTGAACAATTTCTGACACCCGCCAGAATTTTATGGTCGAGAGTTGATAAAGGCAGTGACGCTATCTCGTCCGGCGATGCGAATTTTCCGCCCCCCAGGGAGTCAATTCCGTCTGTCTGTTTCAAATCCATGACGACGGGAATAACCGTGATTCGGAAATGGGTATAGGCGTGACGGACCGCTTCAAGCCTTATCCCGTCCCGGGAAAACATTCCCCTGATTTTTCCCGCGTCTACCAGGGGAATGCCCCATAACCCGCCCAGCATTTCACCTTCGGAACGTTTCTTTAAAAAAACCCTGCTGCCATCAAGGAGGACAATCCCCTCCTTTTTAACATGTGGGACCTTCTTTTTCTCCCGGGGGATGGGATACCTCATCACCGCGTTCTTTTGATACGCCCCGCAGGAATTCAGAAAGGGGCAATCGCGGCATGACGGATCTCGGGACGTGCAGCACAAGGCCCCGAGCTCCATAAGTGCCTCGTTGAGTTGCCCCGCCTTCCCCGGCCTGAAAAGCGGCTTCAGCAAATGCAGGGCGATTTCCCTTGTCATTTCCTCGCCAACCGCAAACAGCCTTGCCGCTACACGCTTGATATTCCCATCCACGGCAATGACATCTTCTCCAAAGGCAAGCGAAGCGATGGCGGCGGCGGTATACGGCCCGATCCCCGGCAGGGTTTGCAGGGCCTTTGATGTCCGCGGCAACCTTCCCCCCTGCGTTTTAATCAGGATATGGGCCGCCCGATAAAGATTCCGCGCGCGGCTGTAATAGCCCAGCCCCTCCCATGCCTTCAGAACCTCCTCCTGCGATGCCTGTGAAAGTGCCGGGATATCCGGAAATTTACCCATCCACCGGTTAAAGTAATCCACCACCGTCGCGACCTGCGTCTGCTGGAGCATAATCTCCGAAATCCAGACGTGATAGGGATTTCTCGGTTCTTTACGCCAGGGCAGCGTCCGCCTGTTTTCGGCAAACCACTGAAGCAGCCCTTCCATATCGCTAACGGAGGGTATCAGGCCTTTTCCCCGATCCGGTGCAGGGTTACCATGTTGGTCGTTTTCTGCCGTCCAAGTGGCGCGCCGGAAATGATAACAATGGTATCCCCACTGTCTGCCAGCCCGTTGGATACGAGGATGTGTTCAACCTTTTTCATCATTTCATCCAGGGAGTGAAGCGCCCCGATTTTAACCGTTTGAACACCCCAGTTCAGAAGTAGCCTTCTTCGGACGGATTCGCTGGAGGTAAAGGCGACAATGGGAACAAAGGGGCGATATTTAGAGGCAAGGGTCGCGGTAAATCCCGATTTTGTGAACGCGATAATCGCCCGTGCCTTCAGGTTGTGTGCCGCCTCACAGGC
>JANTFN010000077.1 GCA_024763435.1 Thermodesulfobacteriota bacterium
CCTGTGGAGATAAATCACATAGGGGGAAGCCATCAGCGTTGTACCAAGGCATAAAACAATAATATTCAGCAGGGATTTTTTAAGGAACTTCCGGCCCGAAAAAAATAATTGCCAGATTGAATAAGCGGCAAGCAGGACCAGCCCTTCGGGACGGGTCAGGTAGGCCAGCCCAATACTCAAACCCGCTAAAAAGAGATAGGGCCATGCCGTTTTTCGCTCTTGTGATTTGACAATAAAGGCCACGCCCCACGCCATAAAAAGGAGAAAAACCGGTTCTGTCAGGATATCAGCGCTGAAGCGGATAAAATAAGGGGAAATGCAAAAAAAAAGCACCCCAAGAAAAGCAATGCGTTTGTTGCCCAGTTTGAGAAAAAAAATAACCAGGGCGGGAACCGTTAAAACACTCGCAAGCAGTGACAGACCAAGGGCGGCGTGTTCAAGGGAACATCCCGTTCCTTTGGCCACCATCGCAATCAGAAACGGGTAAAGCGGGTGATAGTTATGCGCCAGGGCCTTGAAAGGTTTCCATGCCATCCACAATTTGGCAAGGGCAATATACCGCGTACTGTCTCTTGAAATAATGACGGTATTAATCCAGGCAAAAACCCTGACAAGGACAAGGAGTGCCATGCACCCGTACATGGCGGGAAAGGAAAACGCCGCCTTGTTTTTTGTTTTAGTACGCATTTTTAAACCCCTTTACAAGGGTCATCAGAAGGATCTTGACGTCAAGGCCCAGCGACCAGTTTTCAATATAATGAAGGTCGTATTCGATACGCTTCTTCAGGGATGTACGCCCCCGCAGACCGTTGACCTGCGCCCATCCCGTGATTCCTGTCTTGACCTTATGGCGCAGCATATACCCGGGAATTTCATTCTTAAATTTTTCGATAAAAACCGGCCGTTCCGGACGCGGCCCCACCAGACTCATTTCACCTTTCAGCACATTATAGAACTGGGGAAGTTCATCGAGGTTCCACCGCCGCATAAAGGTCCCGATGCGTGTGGTACGGGGGTCATTTTCCTTGGCCCAGATGGCACCCGTTGCATCCTCGGCGTTGATAACCATCGAACGAAATTTGAGAATTGTGAATCGCTTGCCATCAAATCCCATGCGCTCCTGTCGGTAAAACACCGGTCCCCGGGAACTCATTTTGACGAGAATCGCTAAAAGTAACAACAACGGCGAGAGCAAGCAAAGCATAAGGCTGGAAACCGCCACATCCATCATTCGTTTTCCGATCCTGCCCCACCCGTAAAGCGGGGAAGAACTCACGTTGATCATGGGGATGCCTTCGAGATCCTCAATACTCCCATTCAAGATGTAAAACCTTAGAAAATCCGGAATGATATGGATATCCACCAGTTCCTCACGGATTTGCCCCACAAGCTCATTCAGGAGGTCATACTGATCCATGGAAAGGGCAAAAACAACATGTTTAATCTGGTTGGATCGAATAATTTCCTCTAGGTCTTCAACACCCCCAAGGACAGGAATGCCACCAATATCAGCCGCATCCCGGGCATGCTTATTTCCGGCAAGAAACCCCGCAACCCTCAAGCTCAGCTCTGGATGATTTTTAAAGTGTTCCGCTGTTTGTTGTCCCAGGGTGCCAGCCCCCACGATCAAGAGGGGCTCTGCCGCATTCCTCCCCTGGCTCCGGACAATCCGCCGGATAATCCAGCGATCGAAATTAAGAAAAATAAGATTGATAAAGGCAAAATAGAACAGAACGACGCGGGAATATTTGTATTCCCTGAAAAAATAGGCAACCGCCGTAAAAAGCAGAAGATGCAGAAAAATTGCCTTCACGATTCTGAAAAAATTCACATGCCCGGCAGATGCGAGCGAGGTTTCATCGAGACGGGTATAATGAAAAACGGGCCACCAGGTTATGTAAACGCCGAACAGAAAAACAGCATAGTCCGTAAAAGGCGGGATCCCTTTTGTGATGGGTATAATGGGCAGACGGAACCGCAGCCAGTATGACAGCAGCCAGGAAACCGACAAAAAAAACAGGTCCGCCAGGAACAACAGCCCTATCCAGACATCTTTTCTCTTTCCAATCATCTATAATGACCCAGCGCCACCCATGTATTGCGCGACAAGCTCATGAAAGGCCTCTGAAAAATGTCGCGCGTCAAATTTCATGGCATGCGTCCTGATCTTTTCAGCGTCAAAATGGTCCTGAACCTTTTCATACGCCTTCACCGCCATGGCCAGCGCATCCGGGGTGGCCTCATGATAAAATATTCCGGTGCCGGGGTTTTGAGAATTTTCATACGGGACGACTGATTCCAGAACCCCCCCCCGTCCATAGGCAATAACCGGTCTTCCGGCGGCCTGAACCTCTACCGGGACAAGCCCGAAATCTTCAACCCCGGGAAAGATAAGCGCCCGGCAGCCCGCGTAAAGGGCAGGAAGCTGTGCATCCGGGACCCATCCTGAAAATTCAATGGACCTGCCCGCCATAACCTTCAGCCGTTTCTCCTCCTGACCGCTTCCAACGATCAAAAGCCGCCGCCCCAGGCGATTAAAGGCCGCTATTGCCTGATCAATCCTCTTATAAGGGGCAAACGCGGAAACGAGCAGATAGTAATCGTCTATATTCTGTTCCGTTCTAAACCGGTTTACCTCTACAGGCGGATAGACGACCGCGGCATCGCGCGCGTAATAGGCCCTGATACGCTTTTTTACATAGTTTGAAATCGCGATAAAGTGTGCCACGCGTCTGTTAGAAGCCGCATCCCAAATTCTAAGATAGTGTAAGACAGGTGAAATAACAGCGCGCTTAACTCTCCCCGCCTCTCCGAAATAGTCGAAGCGGCGGTCCCAGATATACCGCATCGGAGTGAAGCAATAAGAAATATGAACAGCCTCCGGGTTGGGAATAATACCCTTGGCCACGCAATGGCTGGTACTGATAACAAGGTCATAGTTTTCAAGGTTGAATTGTTCAATGGCATGTGGAAAAAAGGGGAGATAACGCCGGTAATGCCGTTTCGCAAACGGGAACTTCTGGAGATGGGAATGATGCAGGGGATGCGATTCAATGATGGGGCTAACTGTACCGGGAAAATGAAAAAGGGTATAGATGTCCGCTTCGGGAAACATCAGGCACAACTGCTCCAGGCAGCGTTCCCCCCCCCGCATTCCCGTCAGCCAGTCATGTATCAGCGCAACCTTCATACAACCCACCTTTTGACTCTTTCGGTCATTATAACAATCCCATCCATAAACTCAAGTAATAACGGCACTTCAAACAAATACAGGACATTTATCCCGGAGGAAATTTACCAGAACTCCTCCTTGCGCGGGGGACATTACTGTTTTCCCGCTTCTTTCAGCACCCTCTGGTAAACTTCAAGATGTTTTTCGACCGTTTGGTCCCATCGAAACATTCGCGCCTGTTCTTCTCCCTTTTTTCCCCATTGGCGACGTAACGCAGGATCAGAAACAAGACGGTCCAGGGCTCCGAAAAAGGCGGCGCCATCCTCACGGGGCACGAGAATTCCCCCATCCCCCACAACCTCCGGCATGGTGGCAACATCAAAGGCAACCACCGGCGTTCGGCAGGCCATTGCCTCAAGCGGGGGAAACCCGAATCCTTCATACAAAGAAGGAAAAACAAAAACAAGGGCCTGTGAATAACAAGCCACCAAGGCGTCATTATCAAGATTTCCCGTAAATATTACCTTTTCTGCAATCCCCAATTGTTTTGCCTGACGATAAACGGCTCCCTGTTCGCTTTCTGGGGCCCCTGTCAACACAAGAAAAAGGTCAGGATATTTTTTAAACACTTCCCCGCAGATATCGAGCAATTGGTTCAGGTTTTTATGAGGCTTGTGATTTCCGGCATAAAAAAGATATTTTTCGGGCAGATGTAGCCGCTTTGCTTCACCCTGTGTTGCTTCCCGAGACCTTTGGGCAAACCTTTTTTCTATCCCGTACTTGATAATCACCGTTTTCTCCGATGCCTTGGGAAATCGACGGATCAGCTCTCTCTCGCTGAAAGCGGAAGGGGTAATTACAGCACCCGCGGTTTTTATGGCGTGTTTTATCTGAAAATAAGCGTAGGATTTGTGCAGCGGGCTTTTGGGGTAGACAAGATGAATAACATCATGGATTGTTACAACAGATGGGGGTCTTAAACGAACGGGAACAATATAATGGGGCGCATGAAAAATATCGACGGGTGACCGGTTCACCTTCCTGGCCAGTGAAACCTGCTCAGAAACACTGTATAGCCCCGCTTTTTCTATTCCCGGATAAAAGCGATGATGTTTTAATTCCTGGAATTTCCCTAAAGGTTTGGACCAGGCAAACACATCATCGGTATCGACACGTAACAGGCCTGCTATAAGATTTCGTATGTATCGCCCGATCCCGCCATCCGCTTCCTTTCTAACATCTATCCCTATCTTCACACGTCATCCAATCGTTTCATAAACTTGTTGCGTCAATCGCGCTGTCCGTTCCCAGGAAAACTTAGCGGCCTGTTTAAAGCCTTTTTCTCTCAAGTTTCGCTGCAGGGATTCATTAAAGGCCAGTGTCAATATCTTTTCGGCGATATCACTGCTTTTAAAGGGATCGACGAAAAGGGCGGCATCTCCCGCTACCTCGGGCATGGAAGACGCACGGGATGTAATAACAGGGGTTCCACAGCGCATTGCCTCAAGAATCGGCAGCCCAAACCCCTCATAGATCGAGGGAAAAACAAAAAAATCCGCACCATTGTACAACGCGGGAACATCCTCTTTTTTAACATAACGGGTAAAAACAATGTTCTCGCGGAAGGCCGTCCCCGCCAGTGTTTCAAAAATTTCACGGTACAACCATCCCTTTTTCCCGGTCACAACCAACTGAAAATCATCGGATAACTTCTCTCGAATGCTGTCACACGCGAGGAAAAGCCTGGAGAGGTTTTTCCTTGGTTCGATGTTTCCGACATAGAGGAAGTAACGTTTTTGAATACCGTATCGTTTTTTTACCTGGTCAACCAGCCCCTGATCCTCAAGCGGCCGAAATTGCTCTGAAACAGCAATGGGAACGGGAAAAATTCTGGTTGGATCAATCTTGAAGAAATCTATTATTTCCTCTTTGATACACGCCGTATCGGTGATGATTCTTCCCGCCCTCTTTATCATCATTCGGATAAGAAACCGCATATAAATAGCATATTTGGCAGGAATAGTTTTGGGGTGGTGAAAGGCAACCAAGTCATGAATAGTGGCAACCGATCTAAAACCATTCTGAAACGGCGGGGCAAGAAAAGCCGGGCCATGAAATACATCAATTGATTTCTTTTTTAACAACTTCGGCAGCATCCAGAATTCCCATGCGTCGCCCAAGATATGATTTTCATTTGAAAAAGGAACTGTATAAGTATCAAATGACGGAAAAGTTTCTATTATCTTATCTTTTTGCTTAGCGGTAACCATCAAAACATAATGGCTTTTTTTATCTATCTCCCTCAGGCCCTTTATAAGGTGGGTCACGTAATTTCCCACGCCTGACTGCCTGGTATCCACACTTCTCGCGTCTATCATAATTCGCATCAGACCATTCCTTTTTCCCCGTTTTTGCAGGATATATCCCTTAAACAAATCATGCTCATCATACAGGGAAAATCTTCTCTTCGCAAATACCTTTTTTCTAATTTTCTCTTCTTCTGTAAATACCATATTTTTTTGAAAAAGTTTGTTTTTTTTCTTGACAAATCCCAAAAATCGTGGTTTAAATAAACATTAGTGGGGAAAAGTGGAGAAAAGTGGAATTTTTTAGGGGGACAAGGGGATGTTTCGGGGAAGGTATGAAAACAGCATTGACCCTAAAGGTCGGATAAGCGTTCCTGTCCGGTTCAGGGAAACACTCCTGCAAAAATACGAGGATGCCCGGGTTTTCGTAACAAATTTTGATCATTGCCTGCTGCTGTTCCCTTATCCGGAATGGACAGAGCTGGAGCAGAAGGCAAGTAAGATATCCATGTTCAACAAACAAAGCAGGGCTTTTTTGAGATTTTTCTTTTCAAGTGCCGCGGAATGCTCCCTGGACAACCAAGGGCGGATTCTCATCCCCCAATCCCTGCGAAGGTATGCGGGCCTGGATAAAGAGGTCATCCTGCTGGGTGTTCTTAAAAAGATTGAGATCTGGGATAAAAAACGTTGGGACGATGAGATGGAAAACCTTACAACCAATATTGACAGCATCAGTGAAACTATTTCACAATTAGGACTGTAACATGTGTGTAGCCCCTTACAACCTTTCCAGCATCGTACCCTTTCCGGAGAAAATATCCTTTTGTTTCTGTACACCAAAAGGGCAGGAACGTTAAAATAATTTTTCGCTATCACAGATAGCGTGTAATAAACAGGGGGGAAACAGGTTGAATGGCACGCCATTCGTTTCATCATCTACCCGTCATGCCCGAGGAGGTTTTAACGTTTCTAAACTGTCACCCCGGGGGGGTTTACGTCGATGCTACCCTTGGAGGGGGGGGACATGCGCACATGATTCTATCAGCCTCAGCACCCAATGGATTCCTCATAGGGATTGATCGCGATTCCGAGGCCCTGAAAGCAGCGACAATAGCCCTGAAGGATTTTGGCAAAAGAGTCAAGCTCGTTTGTGGAAATTTCAGGGATGTTCAGGAAATCTGTGAAAAGGGGGGCAAACCAGCGATAGATGGTGTCTTAATGGATTTGGGTGTTTCTTCCTATCACCTCGACGCGGCACACCGTGGGTTCAGTTTCCGATATTCAGATGATCCCCTCGACATGCGGATGAACCAGAAAGCGCCCCTGAAAGCATCAGATGTTCTTAATGAATATCCCGAAAACACCCTGAGGGATATCATCTCGCTCTACGGGGAAGAAAGGTGGGCAGCCGCCATTGCAAGGGAAATTGCCAAAACACGCACGACGGCCCCTTTCCTGGTTGTGGAAGACCTTGTCATGGCAATCAAGCGCGCGATGCCCGCTAAAATACGGCATGGCAAAATTCATATGGCAACCAGGACTTTTCAAGCCCTTAGAATTTTTATCAACGACGAACTGGCTTCCCTGAAAGAAGGGCTGGAAAAGGCCCTTTCCCTTCTTTCGCCAGGGGGAAGGATGGTCGTTATTTCTTTTCATTCCCTCGAAGATAGAATTGTCAAACACACTTTCAGGGACGTGAGCAGAAACACCTCGTTTCCAGACAGCCGGACCTTCAAGGTCCTGACGCGTCACCCCGCCATTCCAACCCCTGAAGAGATAAAAGTGAATCCGCGCGCGAGAAGCGCGAAACTCCGTGCCATAGAGAGGGTGAGCCATGAAAAAAGCTGACGTAACCCTCCTTAATCACCCCTTGAGATGGCCAGGGGGAAAAATTATCTCTCCGCGCATTACCAGCCTGGCAAAGTCACGTTCCTCGGCTGTCCTGAGTATCGCTTTGCTTGCCCTTGTTTTGTTTTTCGTCCTGCTTCTGAATATCTGGATTCATACAAAAATCGTAGATGTCGGCTATCGTATCGGAGACCTGACACATCAGAAAAAAATACTGATAACCAGATACAAAAACCTGAATATCGAACATGCCAGTGTTCTCTCCGACAAAAATTTACAGAAAATAGCGAGAAAACGTTTTCATCTCTCTCCGTTAACCCTTGAACAGGTTATAAATATTGATGAAAAAGATTAGT
>JANTFN010000078.1 GCA_024763435.1 Thermodesulfobacteriota bacterium
TGGCTTTACCTGATTCAAGGTCTTGAATTCGTTTGGCGACTTCAGCAGACCACGCCGCATCAATATCACTCTGAACCGGCAAGTTGGCGCTGTGCATCAACTTGTCAATCAGGACCAGCCGGTCATTGATCGGTAATTCAATAGCTTCTTCATAAACACGTTCAATTAAGGCAGACATTTTTTGCCTCCATTTCCATTGTTTTGAAGTAATATACTGTACTGACTATAATTTTGCAAGTTTCTGGAGAGATGAAGGCGGTTAGTTATCAGGAAAGTAGGGAAAGTGGCGTACATAAAAAAATAAGTTTATTAAAGATGAAACGGGATCAGGTATTCACGCTTCAGGACAAAAAAAGAGGTAAATTACCGTGCGCAAATGGCTTTTCTTGCTTGCGCTTGCAGGTTTTAGGTAATTATACTATAGGAATAAAGGGCGAATGATATGAACCTTTCCGAACTGCAAAAACTCGCTGCACGTGGTGAAGACAGCCGCCTTCAGTTCAAAGCGGACATGCGCAATGTGGATGCCCTTGCCGCTGAGATGGTGGCCTTTGCCAACAGCGAAGGGGGACGCATTGTAATAGGGGTGCGTGATGACGGGGAAATTAAGGGTCTTTCCCGGCCCGCCGTCGGACGGATCAACCAGTTGATCAGTAACGCGGCCAGCCAGCATGTGCGGAGTCCCATCTCTCCATTGACAGAAAACGTGGCCGTAGGGAAAGGTCGCATTGTGGTGGTGGTAACCATCCCCAAGGGAATTGACAAACCCTATTTTGACCGTAATGGAGTCATCTGGCTTAAAAGCGGTTCAGACAAACGGCGGGTCAACTCCAAGGAGGAACTGCGCCGGTTGTTCCAAGTTTCAGACCAGTTCCATGCCGATGAACTACCCACCAAGGCATGGCCGGAAAAACTGGACCGGCTGCGTTTCCGGGATTTTCTCAAAAACTTCTACAAGCAGGACCTTCCCGAAGCGCCGGAAGACTTGGACCGACTGCTCCAGAACATGAACCTCGCTACCAATGACGGTTGGCTGAATCTTGCGGGCGTCCTGCTTTTTGCTGAAAGGCCGGAATGGATTTTGCCCCAGTTTATTATCAAGGCAGTTCGTTAGCCGGGAAACGACATCCATGTTTCAGATTACCTGGATTCAGAAGACTTTGCCGGTCCCCTGAATAAGATATTCGAGGATGCGCTGGCTTTTATTCTGCGTAACCTGCACAAGATTCAAGCCGGTCGCGGGGTAAATACTCCGGGGGTGTCTGAGGTCCCGGATTTAGTGTTTGAGGAACTGCTGGTGAACGCCCTGATTCATCGAGACTACCTGGTCAGTGCGCCGATTCGCCTCTTTATCTTCGACAACCGTATCGAGATCATCAGCCCCGGCCACTTGCCTGATAACCTGACCGTAGAGAAGATACGGTTGGGAAACTCTATCATCCGCAACCCGATCCTGGTTTCCTATGCAGCCAAGGGCATCCTGCCCTACCGGGGGTTGGGCTCCGGCATCAAGCGCGCCTTAGAAGTCTGGCCGGAAATCGAGTTTATGGATGATCGGGACGGGTGCTTCTTCACTGCCATTGTGCATCGTACATCGGTCAAAGGACCGATATCGACCCCAAGTTCACCAAAGAGTTCACTGAAAAGTTCACCAAAAACTGAAGAGCAGATCTTGGCCCTAATACGACAGGACCCATTCGTAACTACCGTGGCGATGGGTGCGGCCCTCGGCATAACAAAACGGGCGGTTCTGAAGCAGATAGACAAGCTCAAAGTACAAGGCCGCCTCCGTCGGGTCGGCCCGGCCAAGGGAGGGCATTGGGAGGTAATTGAATGAATAGAACAAAAAAACGGCAAAAAAAAGGGGTCAAGCCTGCATTTGTCATTTGAATATTTACCTCCTAACCTTATGAAATTATATGAAATTTTAAGTTTATGGGGAGAGAAGGTCAGGTTTCACGCAGAGCAGAGACTCCGCACGCACGGTTTGATGAGGGAGAGCTGGTGAAAACAGTCAAGGTGCGGTTACTTCTATTCCTTTGAAATTGAGATATCCACGTTCAGTTCATTACAAACCTGATTGAGACCCTCTTCCAGTTTTTCTGGATTTGCGTTTTTCGGGATCTCGATTCGTAAATGGATCGCGTACATGGCGGCACCGGTCTGTGGGGAAGGGGTGCTTCTCGATTCAAAGGAGGTGATGTTGACCTGATGACCAGCAAGATATTGGCTGATCCTGTAAACAATACCTGCCTGATCCAGCCCTTCCACATGGAGGGTATAAATGGAGACTTCCCGCTTTGGAGACGCGTTTTTTCCGGTAATGGGCCTTACAAAGGCTGAAATTCCCTTTTCCATTTCAAGACGGCGACATTCCTGTGTGAGCCGGTTTAGAAGTGTTTCCCGGGCGTCCTCCTCCTGCCCTTCGACCAGAAAAATCATGGTAAATTCATCCGCGAGGCGGGTCATGGTGGAGTCTTCAAGGCTGCAGCCGTTTTCATAGATGACGCGCGAGACGTCAGCAATAAATCCCAGCCGGTCTTTTCCAAAGGCTGTTATGATAAAACGTTTGTTCATCAGGCACCTCCATATGTTTGAGGTTTTACCAGCCGCAGGTTATGCGCCTGTTTCGTGACGGTCTGGTACATCTCTCTGGCATGATAGGAGCTTCTTACCAGGGGGGCGCTGAAAACATCGGCAAACCCGAGGGCAAGGCCCCATTCTTTCCAGTGGTTGAATTCTTCCGGTGTGACGTAACGGGCAACCGGCAGGTGTTGCCTGGAGGGTTGAAGATACTGGCCGATGGTTATAATTCTGCACCCTGTGTCATAAATATCCTTGAGTGTTTGCCTAATCTCCCCGGAGGATTCCCCGAGTCCCAGCATGATGCCTGATTTTGTGGGGATGTTTGGAAATGCGGTGGCAGCACGCGCAAGAAGCTCAAGGGAACGGGGGTAAGCGGCGCCGGGGCGGACGGCTTTGTACAACCGGGGAACCGTTTCGATATTGTGGTTCAGGACGTCCGGGCCGGCTTCCAGGACGGTATGCAGCGCTTTGTCGCCACCCTTAAAATCAGGGATCAGGACCTCGACCTTGACACCGGGAATCCGCTTTCGAATCTCAGAGATGGTTTTAGCGAACAGACTGGCCCCTCCATCCGTGAGATCGTCGCGTGTAACAGAGGTTACAACCACATAGTCGAGCCCCAGCTCAACGGCAGCCTCGGCGACGCGCAGAGGTTCCTCCGAGTCCACGGGGGCGGGGAGACCCTGCCGGATAGAGCAGAACCGGCAGTTTCGGGTGCACTGGTTTCCCAATATCAGAAAGGTTGCGGTCCGGCGGGAAAAACATTCCCATATATTGGGGCATTTTGCTTCCTGACACACGGTATGGAGCAAATCCTGTCTGAGCATCTTTCGGACATTTTCATAGACGGGGCCTCTGGGAAGCGGTTTTTTCAGCCATCTGGGTTTTGGGATATGTTTTGTGGCTTGCGTCATGGATGGTTTTACGCGGGGCAGAAATTGTTAAAAAAGGCGTGAGATATATTAACGCTTTCATGGACAGCGTTAATTTCTAAAATGTCTTTCAGGTGGCCGGCCATTGTTCGCATGACATCTTTGCAATCTATAACATGGGCACCTGCCGCCTTCAAGGAGGTCATGCCAATTCCCGTAAGCCCACAGGGGGATATCCACGAAAAGGGTTCAAGGGAAAGATTCACATTCAGTGCCAGGCCATGAAAAGTAATCCCATGGCGAACGGCAATTCCCACGCTCCCCAGTTTTTTTTCGCCGACCCAGACGCCACGATTGCGTGGATTTCGCTCTGCCTGGATGCCATAGTCGGCTGCTGTTCGGAGCATGACTTCTTCCAGGCCCGTGACATAGGTTGTCAGCCGTAGCGGCACGGCACGGAGGTTGATGATGGGATAGGCGATGACCTGTCCGGGGCCGTGATAGGTGATGTTCCCTCCTCTTTCAGCCTTGATAATCGGTATTCCCCTCTGCTGGAGAAATTTCCCGGAAACCTTGAGGTTTTCGCGCCCGCCATTGTGCCCCAGGGTGAAAACCGGTGTGTGCTCCAGAATCAGGATAACGTCTTTTTCCAGGGTTCCGTTGTGCCGCGCGGAGACCAGTCTGTGCTGGAGATGAAGGATCGGTGTATAGGGCTGTAGCCCATCCAGGGTTAAAATCCTGACCGGTGTTTTTTTTCCCATTGGTTCTTTTTCGATTCCCCGGCAGCTTATCCGGCCAGCTGGGGGTGTCGTGCCGCCCGGGTTTCGTCCATGCGCCGGACCTTGGGTTTTGTGGGTGCTTCATGGAGAATCTGCGGGTTTTTTCGAGCTTCCTCGGCAATAGCCTTGCAGGTTTCAATGAAAATATCGAGTGTTTCCCTGGATTCCGTTTCCGTGGGTTCGATCATGATGGCCCCGTGTACCACCAGGGGGAAATAAATGGTGGGGGGATGGAAACCGTAGTCGATGAGGCGTTTGGCGATATCCAGGGTTGTAACCTTGTGTGCTTCCTGATGCTTGTCTGTGAAGACGCATTCATGCATACAGGGCCGGTCGTAGGGCAGGTAGAAGGTATCCTTGAGTTTCTCCTTGACATAGTTGGCGTTCAGCACGGCCAGTTGACTTGCCTTTTTCAGGTTTTGACCCATGCTGAGGATGTAGCTGCAGGCCCGGATGAGGATGCCGACGTTTCCGTAAAAGGCGTGAACCTTGCCGATGGATTTCGGATGGTCATAGGAAAGGGAATAGGTCCCTTCGTGCTCTTCTACCCATGGCACGGGCATGAAGGGGGCCAATCCCTTGCGGGCGCAGACAGGGCCGCTGCCGGGTCCTCCCCCGCCGTGGGGCGTAGAGAAGGTTTTGTGAAGGTTCAGGTGCATCAGGTCCACACCAATTTTCCCCATGCTCACAATCCCCATTACGGCATTCATGTTAGCGCCGTCCACATAGACCAGGCCGCCTTTTTCATGTACGATATCGGTGATTTCCCTGATGTTTTCCTCGAATAGCCCCAGGGTGTTGGGATTTGTTATCATGATTCCCGCTGTGTCTTCATCCATGACAGAGGCAATGTGTTCCGGGGAAAGAACACCACGCTCGTTGGATTTCACCGGAACGGGGGTAAAGCCGCAAATCGCCGAGCTTGCAGGGTTTGTCCCATGGGCAGTATCAGGAATGAGAATCTTGTGTCGGGGTGCCCCGGCGTCAACATGGTACGCCCGGACAATCATCATGCCGGTCAGTTCTCCATGCGCCCCGGCCGCGGGCTGGAGCGTCACGGCCGGCAGGCCGGTAATTTCCCCGAGGTATTTCTGGAGGTTTGCCATCAGTTCAAGAATTCCCTGAGATAACGGTGCGGGGAGGAGGGGGTGCGCGTTGGCGAAACCCCGCACCGCGGCCTGGCGTTCATTAGTCTTTGGATTATACTTCATGGTACAGGAGCCAAGGGGATACATCCCGCTGTCCACCCCGTAGTTCCACTGCGAAAGGCGCGTATAATGGCGGACAATATCCACCTCGCTGAGGTCCGGAAAATCCGGGCCGTCCCCAAGCAGAAATCCGGCAAGGGGAGAAGGGGGCACATCTCTTCCGGGCATGGAAAATCCGCTTCTACCTTTTCTTCCCTTTTCCCATAGAAGTGGTTCATTCAGAGTCAGGCCTGTGGTTCCCAGTGGGTTGTTCATGATGCAACCTCCTTGATCAGGATATCCATGTCTGTCCTGGCAGCAGTCTCCGTGGCGCAAAAAAGATAGTGGTTTTTTAGTTCCGGATAGAAAGGTTCAAGATCCAGGCCCGCCACAATTTTTTTATCAATAAACCGGGCGTATTTTTCCTTAAACCCGGCAGGAAATTCGGCCACGAATTCATTAAAGGTTGGGGCCCCGAAGGGAAGGTTAACGCCGGATTCAGCCAGGCCTTTTTTCAGGTATTCCGCCTTGTCATGGTTGCGTGCCGCCAGCTCCCGGATCCCTGTTTTTCCCAGGGACGCCATGTACATGGCCGAGGCCAGCGCGCAAAGCCCCTCGTTTGAACAGATATTGGAGGTGGCCCGTTCACGGCGAATGTGCTGCTCCCGGGTGGCCAGGGTCAGGACAAATCCCCGCTTACCGTCTTTATCGACTGTTTGACCCACCAGTCTTCCCGGCATGCTGCGGACGTATTTCATCCGGGTGGCGAACATCCCAAGGCCGGGCCCGCCAAAAGATTGTGGGATTCCTAAGCTCTGCCCTTCACCGCAGACGATATCCGCGTTGTATTCCCCGGGAGGTTTCAAAAGACCGTAAGCGAGAGGTTCGGTGAAAGACGCGATAAAAAAGGTTTTGGGGTCGGTGTGGATTCTTTCACCGTGTGCCTCCAGGTTCTCGATACATCCAAAAAAGTTTGGGGACTGGATGGCAACTCCCGCGAATTCTTCCGGGTGGTCAAGCCCGGAAAGATCCGTCGTGCCCTCTTTGGTTATGGGTAACGCTACGATTTCAAACCCTGATGCTTCCAGGTAGGTTTGAATAACCTTGCGATAGAAAGGGTGGACCAGACGCGAGACCGCGACCTTCTTTCGCTTTGTGATACGAATAGCCATGAGAAGTGCCTCTGCCAGGGCAGATGCCCCGTCATACATGGAGGCGTTTGCTACTTCCATCCCGAGGAGAAGCGTTACCAGGGTTTGATATTCGTAAATGGCCTGAAGGGTTCCCTGGCTTATCTCGGGTTGGTAGGGGGTATAGGCCGTGTAGAACTCACTGCGAAGAAGGAGCTGCTTGACGGCTTCCGGGATGAAATGATGGTAGCTTCCCGCGCCGAGGAATAGTTTATAGTCAGGAGGCGCAGCCATTTTTGCCGCCAGCATATCCATGTGGGTATCCAGCTCCCATTCCGTCAAGGGGGCAGGCAAATCAAGGGGTTCCGCTCGTCGACAATCCTCTGGAATGGTGCCAAAGAGATTGTCAAGGGATTTCAGCCCAATGGTCTGAAGCATTTCCGCAATTTCTTCCTCGGTATGGGGCAGGTAACGCATGGTTTTATCCTTCCAGTATCTTCAGGTAGGTGCTTGTATCCAGGAGCGAATCCATTTCCCCGGGATCCTTCGGCTTAACCTCAATCATCCAGCCCTTTCCGTACGGATCTGCGTTGACATATTCAGGATGATCTGTCAATTCCTCGTTGATGGTTACAAGCTCACCACTAACCGGCATGTAGAGCTCCGAAACTGTTTTGACCGACTCCACGGTGCCGAATTCCTCGCCCTTGCTGAAAACAGCCCCCGCTTCCGGCAGTTCCACATAGACAATGTCTCCCAACTGGTCCTGGGCGTAGTCGGAAATCCCGACCTGGACATGGCCCTCTTGCAGGCGTGCCCATTCATGTTCTTCCGTGAATCTAACGTCCTTTGGCAGGATTAATTCATTGAGTTCTTTCATGGTTTTCCCCTTTTTTTATTGGTTAGCCTGTTATGCTTATTGAATCATCTTTTGGATGGGAAGCCGAGCGGTTCGAGCGGGGCGGATGTTCCCGGTTATGGCGACCTTGATGGCGCGCCGCT
>JANTFN010000079.1 GCA_024763435.1 Thermodesulfobacteriota bacterium
GGTTCCCAGATCAATAGCAAGATCATTTGAGAAAAATCCAATCAGGGCATTAAACATTCTTTGTCTTTCCTTTCGTCAGTTCTCTTTACGTCTGAAATGTATCAAAATAAAACTGGAATATCAAGAATTAAAAGCGAAAAGTGTCTATAAATCCCGTAAACTGCCATTTTTTCTATATTTTTCTATAAATCCCGCATTTTTGCCCCGTGTGCATCGCCTTGACACTTCATCAAAGCGTGATTAAGGTAGGTCTATGAGATACTTGGGCATTGATTTTGGATCAAAGCGAATTGGACTGGCCATAAGTGACGAGTTGGGGGTTATCGCGGGGAAATACGGCACGATTGAAAGAAAAGGGGTAAAAACCGATACGGGTAAAATTGCCGCGATTGTCCAAGAAGAAAATGTTCGAAAGATTATTATCGGGTTTCCCCGGAATATGGACGGGTCCCTCGGCGGCAGCGCGCGAAAAGTTGAGGATTTTATAAAGGCGCTTCAGCCGCATCTCGATATTCCGATTGAAACGTGGGATGAACGTTTAAGCACGGTTTCCGCGCAAAAAGTCCTGATAAAAGGGGACGTAAGAAGAAAAAAACGGAAAAAAGTTGTGGATCAGCTGGCGGCCGTTATTATTTTACAGAATTACCTTGATCACAGCAACATCCGGAACGTATGAAGTCACTGAAAAAAATTATTTTCGCCTTTTTTATTCTGAGTGTTGTTGCCATCATGATTACGGCATTTAATTTTCTCGTCTTTATGAACGCCCCTTCTCCCGCCACTACGCCGGTCTATCTTGAAATTCCCAAATTAACAAGTTTTAACAGGGTTGTTACAATCCTCAAACAAAAAAATCTTATCTCCAATGCCCTTTTTTTTCAGGCCCTTGCGAGATATAAAAAAGTGACAACCCGGATTTTAAGCGGTGAATATCTTATCCCGCCCGGAAGAACCCCCGGGGAGATCCTGGCCATTCTCCTGAAGGGGCGGGTTATTTTGCACCATGTAACCTTTCCGGAGGGGACAACGGTCAGGGAAATGGCGAATCTTTTAGAAAAGAAAAGTATCTGTTCCGCTTACCGTTTTTATAATCTGGCAATGAAACCGCATAAAATTGCCTGCCTGTCCGAGACCTTCCCTAATCTTGAAGGCGCCCTGTTTCCGGACACTTATCTATTTCCGAGAAACTACCCGCCACGGCTCGTCATCAAAAAAATGCTGGAACGATTTTGCCAGGTTTATACCCCAACGCTGAAGGAGAAGGCAAAAACTATCGGATTTACGAATAGAGAGGTCGTCACGCTCGCATCCATCATAGAGAAAGAAGCCCTTCTTAAAAGGGAAATGCCTATTATTTCCTCAGTCTTTCACAACAGGCTCCGAAAGGGAATGCGGCTTCAAAGCGATCCGACCGTTATTTACGACATTCCTTATTTTATAGGAAAAATAACCAAAAAAGACCTGATGAACCCCACACCCCACAATACCTACCGATTTAAGGGCCTTCCCCCCGATCCCATTTGTAATCCTGGTGCTCCGGCAATACGCGCGGCCCTGAACCCCGCGAAGACCAATTATCTCTACTTCGTGGCGCGAAATGACGGTACCCACGTTTTTTCCGACAATCTGGACACCCATAATACCGCCGTACTGCTCTATCAACGCTGATGCTGTTATCTGAGTCCGGAAACCAGTTCAAGGATCAAGGCATCAAGGATACGACTTCCCGCCCGCGTGGCCTTCAGCCGCCCGTTTTTTTGTTCCAGCCAGCCTTCTAATAAAAGCGGTGCAAACGCCTTGCGCATTTTTACAACTATTTCCCCCCCGAATTTCGCATGTAACCGATCTATTTCAACCCCTTCTTCCAGACGAAGCCCCGTTAGAAGCACCTCCATGAAGGCCGCGCCGCAAGACAGGGGGGTTCGTTCTCGGAAAGGCCACTTTCCAGAGCGGGAAACCGCTTCATAGTCATGAAAGGCCACGGGATTTTCCCAGTGGGCGCCCCAGGGGCCACAATCCCGCGCGAAAAAGGAAACGGCACCCAGTCCCAATCCGATGTAAGGGGCAAGGTGCCAGTAGGTCAGATTGTGTTCGCAGGCAAAACCCGGCCTGGAAAAATTCGAGATCTCGTAATGTTCCAACCCTGCCGATGCGGTTTTTTCTTCAATAATATCAATTAGTTTTACAATTTTTTTCTCCGGGGGAAGCAAGAGTTTCCCCTCGGCCGAGCGTTTCCCAAAAGGCGTTGTCGGATTGATCGTGAGATTGTAAACCGAGAGGTGCGGGACATGAAACCCCAAGGCCTTTGTGAGATCTGTCGTAAAGTCGGAGGGTGTTTGCTCCGGCAGGCCATACATCAGATCGATATTATGGTTTTCCCATCCGCCATCCTGGATCATGGCGATGGCCGTTTCCGCTTGCCGGGCTGTGTGTATCCGCCCGAGCCGCTGAAGGAATAGGTCGTTAAAACTCTGCACGCCAAGGCTGATTCGGTTAATACCCAGATCCCTGTAACATGCAAGCCTGGAAGCCGTCAGAGACTCCGGGTTTGCCTCGATGGTAAATTCCATGTTTTTGGGAATCCCCTGTGGAAAGAGGCCATCTACAAGGGTATGTATCTGATTTTCAGCGAGGAGAGAAGGTGTGCCGCCACCAAGATAGCAACTGGAGACGGTAAAAGCTTTTCCCGCCAGCAGCTCAGAACGGACAGCCGCCCATTCCGTTAACAGCACCTGAATATAACCCGTAATTTCTCCCTCCCTCCCGGGATAAGAGATAAAATCACAATAGGCGCACTTTTTCCTGCAAAAAGGAAGGTGGACATACAGACCAAAAGTGGCGGTGGAAGGGTTCGACTGGGCTGGATCTTCCATGTTAAAATACCGGCAAGCCGTGGTCAGACGGCCAGATAGCGCTGCTGGATTTCGCGGTCATTTAAAAGGGATTTCGTTGTCCCCGCGACTTTTATCCGTCCCTTTTCAATGACATATCCACGATCGGAAACCTCCAGGGCGAACCGCGCGTTCTGCTCCGCAATGAGAACAGGGAGCTCTTTCTTGATTTTCAGGATGAACATTTCGAGTTGTTCCACGATAACCGGTGCCAGCCCCTCACAGGGTTCATCCAGCAGGAGTATCTCCGGGTTTCCTGCCAGGGCCCGCGCGATAGCGAGGAGTTGCTGTTCGCCCCCGCTCAGTTTGCCGCCCTTGCGGTCCAACAGCTTTTCAAGGAGGGGAAATAAATCAAGGAGTGTTGACATATTCCAGCGGGATACGACTCCTTTTTTGCCCCGGAACGCCACTTCAAGGTTTTCCCGAACGGTAAGGTCCGCGAAGATTCTGCGGTCTTCCGGGACGTATCCGATGCCTTTTCGGACAATTTCATAAGGGGAAAGGCCCGAAATGGTTTTCCCCATAAATACAATTTTCCCCGTTTTCGGGGGCGTAAACCCCATGATACTCTTCATGGTCGTCGTTTTTCCCGCGCCATTTCGTCCCAGCAGGCAGACACTTTCATTCTCGCGAATTTCAAGCGAGACACCCTGGAGGACATGGCTGTCGCCATAAAAAGTGTGAATGGTATCAACTTCAAGTATCAAGGGACCCTCCAAGGTAGGCCTCTTTCACCTTCCGGTTTTCCCGGATCTCCTGCGGCGTTCCCTGTGCCAGCAATTGCCCCTGATGCAGGACAAAAATCTTGCGGGAAACGGAAAACACCACTTTCATGTCGTGCTCCGTAAGGAAAAAGGTTGTTTTTGTCTCATCTGCGAGGCGCTGGATAAGGGCCGTCATCCGCTCCGTTTCCTCGGGCGTCATCCCGGCTGTCGGTTCATCGAGAAGGATAAGGCGAGGATAATTCGCGAGGACAATCCCAATCTCCACGAGACGTTTATCGCCATAGGCCAGGTAGCGGGTTTCAACGTCGGAAAATTCTGAAAGTCCTAACTGTGCGAGAATGGCGTCCGTCTCCCGGATGAGCTTTGCATCGCGCCAGTAGGGAGAAAAAAGGGAAGCCCCCTTGCCGTAATGGGCAATCAAGGCCGACAGGATATTCTGCCTGACCGTCATCCGGCTGAAGATATTTGTAATCTGAAAGGACCGGCCAATCCCCGTATGCGCTATTTTATAGGGCGGCAATCCTGTGATATCCTTCCCCTCAAAAAGGATTGTGCCGGAGGAGGGTGGAAATTTTCCGGAAAGCATATTGTAAAAAGTGGTTTTCCCGGCGCCGTTTGGGCCAATGAGGGCCGTCAGCTCCCCTGTTGTTACAGAGAGAGAAACGTCGCTCACGGCCTGAAACCCGCCAAAGTTTCGGGTCAGGTGTTTAACCTCAAGAATGGGTGTCATCCGGCCCTTCTCCGTTTTTAATCTTTCTGCCGCGTCTTTTCCCCGCCAGAAGGGTTCCCAGGACCCCTTCCGGGAAAAAGATAACCAGCGGGATTAAAATCGCGCCTAAAAAAATCATCCAGACATCGGTGAATTTCGTGATAAAATGTTCAATGAAAAAGAAAAGAACCGCTCCCGCCACAGGCCCGAGAAAGACATGCGCGCCGCCGAGAATCGTCATCAGGACCGGCTCAGCGGAGGCCGTCCAGTGCATCATGGAGGGAGACGCCATGCGGTCAAAGAGGGCAAACAATCCCCCTGCCAGACCCGCGAACAAACCGGCGATAACAAATGCCGAAAGACGATATGCCCGGATATTGATTCCCGTAAAGGTTGTCCGTTCTTTGTTTTCCCGAATTGAAAGGAGAATCAGTCCGAAAGAAGACCGGACAATCTTCAGCAGAATAAACGCGGTGATAAGGAAAAAGAAAGCCGCAATATAATAAAACGCCCTTGGAGAGCTGATTTCAACACTGAAGGGAGCTATCCCGAGAGGCGGCAGGACGATTCCGGTCAGTCCGTCACTGCCACCTGTCACGGAGCGCCATTGATGGACCAGGGCGTAAAACATCATCCCGAATCCCAGGGTGAGGATAGCAAAATAGATTTCATCCAGACGGACCGAAAAATAGCCCACAACAAGGGCTGCCAGCATTGCGGCAAGGCTTCCCATGATCAAGGCGGCAGGAACAGACGGAAACGCGTTTATCAACAGGAAGGCCGTTACATATCCCCCCACGCCGAAAAAAGCGGCATGGCCAAATGACAAAAGCCCCCCGTATCCAAAAAGAAGGTTAAAGCTCAGGGCGAATATCCCCATAATCAGGATTTCCGTTATAAGCATCGTGATATAGGTGTTTATGATGAGTGGAAGAAGTCCAAGGATAACAAGGGTGCCGATCCAGATAATTATTTCTCTTCTTTTGTTTTCAGGACGTGGCATGGCTCAGGACTTCGCCGCGAACAGGCCGTGCGGTTTTGTAATCAGGATGATTGCGAGAAGGATATAGGGCAGGGCCATGGTCATCCTGGGCAAAAACTGCGCGCCGTAGGCGTTGATGATTCCGAGGATGAGCGCCCCCACAAATGCCCCGGGGAAACTCCCCAGCCCGCCGATAACCACAACGATAAAAGACTCGATAATAATCTTTTCGCCCATGGATGGGCCCACCGCTCGCAGGGGGGACGCCAGCGCGCCTCCTATCCCGGCAAGCCAGGTCCCGAACATAAAGACGCCGGTAAAAAGCCGGTTCACATGGATGCCGATCCCGGCGGCCATCTCCCTGTCCATGGAGGCCGCCCGGATTTTTTTCCCCCAGAGGGTAAACCGGAAAAACCCCCATAATCCCATGCCGATGAGCGGCCCCATTACGAGGATAAAAAGGCTGTAAACCGGATAGGTAAATCCATACAGATGTACCACGCCATTCAGGAGGGGCGGCGCGTCCACAATGTGATACCCGCTTCCCCAGATCAACCGAACCGCGTCATCCAGAACAAGCAGGATGCCAAACGTCAGAAGGAGCTGAACGGAAATATCCCGGCCATAAACGGGCCGGAGAAGGGCCATTTCGATGGTTCCGCCTATGAGCGCGACAACAACTGGTGCTACGAGAAGCGCCAGCCAGAAATTATGGAAAAGGGTAACCGACTGAAAACAGAAATAGGCCCCCAGCATATAAAGGGAGCCATGAGCGAAATTCAGCACGCCAAGAACACCAAAAATAATCGTCAGGCCGATAGAAATAAGAAACAGCAGCATCCCGAGAGAAATGCCGTTAAGCAGGTTCATAAAGAAAAGGTTCATGAAATATCCTGGAAACAAAGAGGGGGATGAGCGCCGTCATCCCCCTGACATTTTCCTTTTAGGCTACTTTTTACACCCGGTTTCGGAAACCTTGGGGGTAATGTCCGCCCCTTTGAAGGTTACGATGGGTTTCAAAATGCGGATAGGATACTTGGCATCCGCGGCCGTTTTTCCCCAACTCACATCGAGGAGGGCCTGATGATCTCCCGGACGAATCCAGAGTTTTCCCACGGGGGCCTCTACCTTGAGGCCTTCCAGGGCTTTGACGATGGCTTCCTTATCAACCTTACCGGCTTTTTCAATCGCCGCCTTCAGGACATAAACGGCGGCATAGGAATCCTGGGCGTTATAGCTGGGATAGGCGTGGTATTTCTTCTTGTAACTCACGATAAATTTTTTGTTAACCTTGGTGTTGTTTGCCAGAAACCAGTATCGGGTTCCCACCCAGACACCTGTCGGCATCTTGTCTTTCAGGGCATACAAAACCTCTGTCGCCGCGCCAAGGGTCATCAGCACCTTGAATTTGGCTTTGAAGAAACCGAGCTTCGAGGCCTGCCGGACAAAATTGATAAGGTCCCCCGACCAGAGAGAAATCACTACCCCGTCCGGTTTCGCGTTCATAATCGTTGTAATGTAAGGCGTGTAATCCTCCGTGGCGATTTTCGGAAACGCGGTGGTCTTCAGAAAGGTTGCCTTCGGGTTGATGGCCTTCAGGTATTTCTGAAAATATTCCCACGTCTGGTGGCCAAAGGCATAATCGGGACCGATGGTTGTCCATTTCTGTGCGCCTGTTTTGGCGGCGATACGCGCCGCGACCTGGACATTCTGGTTCAGGTTGGCACTGACGCGAAAGGCGTAGCGGTTGCATTTTTTCCCCGTGACATCCGGTGTCGCGGCATGGGTAATAATCAACGGTGTTTTCAGCTCCTTAAGCACCGGCACCACGCTCAGGGCGACCCCGCTGGAATCCAGCCCGATCAGGGCATCAACCTTTTCCTCATAAACCAGTTTTCTGAAGGCGCGTAGCGCCACCGGCGGTTTCGCCCGTGAATCCTCGAAGGTCACTTTCAGGGGCCTGCCCAGAACGCCCCCGGCCTTGTTAATCTCGTGAACAGCAAGATTCAGGCCGTTTTTCGCGAATTTACCATACGTCGCCGCAAAACCGGACAGGATATAGACTGAACCAATCTTAATTGGCTTTTTTGCATAGGCCATGCCCCCAAAAGAAAAAATAAGGGCTGCCGCTACCAGAAAAATGACCCCTTTCCCTAAAAAACGTTTCCCTTTCATATGATGCCTCCTTTTAAATGGTTAACATTAACACCTTCACAAATGACGCTTAACCTTGTCTATCA
>JANTFN010000080.1 GCA_024763435.1 Thermodesulfobacteriota bacterium
GATTTTTCTGATGTTTACCTCAAGAGGCCGTATATATTTAACAGGAATAATCCTTATTCTGTTATTTGAAAGAAAATTAGGGACAAGAAAAATAACCGCGCCATGACAAAACAGTGATATTAAAAAAAAGGAACAAATAACCTTTAATGAGCGACTGGATACTCCTGGGCTTTTATACAAAAGATCTGCCACGCCACGTTATTTCTTTTTCTTTCTTTGCCTTTGCCTTGTCGCAATGGCGAGTTTGTTCAGACCCGCGCTTTTAGCCATATCCATAATCTGGACTACTTTCCCGTGTGTTACCTGTTCATCGGCCTGAATGATAACAAGCATCTTCGGGTTAATTCTGGCTTTTTGCTGAAGGGATTTTCGCACTTCATCCATCGAAACTAATTTTCTATTAAGATAAACCTTTCCCTTTCTCGTAAGCGCAACCCGAACTTCTTTTTCCTGCGCCTTGAGTTCTTTGGAAGAGGCTTCAGGAAGATTTATTTTTATACCGGGTGTTGTGACAAAAGTGGTTGACAGCATAAAAAAGATTAAAAGATTAAAAACCACATCCACCAGGGGCGTCATGTCTAGATGCGCTTCTTCCTTTCTGTTTTTTTGACGGAAATTCATACAGCAGACTCTCTTCCAGATAAATGATTTTTCTCTTCAAGGAGATCCACCAGGTGCAGGGAATATTTTTCCATAGATAAAATGATACGATCTACCTTGCTCATCAAATAGCGATACATCACATAAGCAGGAATAGCGACTATCAAACCTGCGGCAGTGGTGATAAGGGCTTCTGAAATTCCACCTGCAAGAGAGCTGGGATTTCCGACACCATTGGCGGAGATGACATTAAAAGCCTTAATCATTCCCGTAACAGTTCCTAAAAGACCAAGGAGCGGTGATATTGCCGCAACGGTTCCTACGACACCGACATATCTCTCCAACTTCGCCGCTTCCTGGCGTCCAATTCCCTCCACGGCATCCTTAACGGCTTCTCTGCCATGGGAAGAATTGCGTATTCCTTCAAAAATAATGGCCGCCATGGAAGAGTTATCCCGCCGGCACAAGATCATGGCGTCATGAATTTTCCGCCGGCCGATAAGGTCCTCTACCTCTATCAGATAATCCTTCGGGATAATTTTTCTTTCCCTCAGGTTCCACAATCGTTCGAGAAAAATCCCTAACGCCAGAACAGAGCAAAACGCAATGGGATACATCAAAAAACCACCATTTAAAAATAATTCATACATCTTTGTCCACCCTCCTTTTCATCAGTGTAACCGATTTAGTGCCTTTTGTGCAAGTTTTTTTATGGTTTTATTGTGAGATTTCTTAAGCATTTTTAAAAGTTGCCGTGCTTCATCCTTTTTTCCTTTTTTCCCAAGCGCCACAGCAAGCCCCAGCAGGGCCTTCTCCGAAAGCGTTTTGCACTCGGGATAAGAGTATCTGACTAAAAGCAATGTTTTTAGCGCCACCCCATGTTGGCCCATCAGAATCCTTGTCTGCCCTTCAGCAACCATTGCCCTGCAGATATTCTTCTTCTCTGTGGTCTTTTCAGCCTTTTTAAAGGCATCCAGGGCGTTACGATACTTCTTTTTTCTTTTATAAATTTTCCCCAATTCAAAATAAAGGGAAGAAGCCCAGTTCGCCCCATATTTATCCAAGCCCTTTTTCAGCTCCTGTGCGGCAATTTTCAGCTTTCCAGTATTAAGAAGAGACGCGATAAGCTGCGTATTAACATGCCGGCTTACCGAAAGCGGCAATGTTTTATCGCGCAGATAACGCCGATAATGTTTAATGGCTTCTTCAAAAAATTTCTGGCGGAAATAAATATCACCCATTTCCTTCTCGGCAACACCTTTAAAAGGACTGGGTGGCGAAGATCTTGACAGGGCCCGAAGCTGCACAAGCGCGGAAGTAAAAAGGCCTTGTTTGATATATAAACGAGCGAGTTTCATTCTAACTGCGTCGTTCCGATCATGTTTTCTGTTTTTCCTTAAAAAACCAACCAGCAGATCTATTTCTTTCTCGACATCACCCTGTTGCTCATAGTATTCCGCAAGGAGTTGTATCGTATCAGGGACAAAACCTGAATTTGGAAAGCTCTCAATAAAATGTCTGGCTCCGGAATAAAATTTCACAAAATTTCTGGATTGATAAAAAGCAAGCAGCCTGCCATATTCCGCCTTTGCGCGAATTTTTTTAGCGGGAAATTTCCGTGCTACCAATTGGTAGTAGCGTTCACTTTCTCCGTATAGTTTCAGGTTATAAAAGCAATCTCCTGTTTTCATATAAGCATCGGCAACATGCGGGCTTTCCGGAAAAGTCTTAATTAAGGTTATAAAGGTATGAATCGCTTCTCTGAATTTTTGGAGAGAGTAAAAAGACATGGCCTTCCAGAACAACGCCTGATCGCTGAATGATGTCCTGGAAAGTTTTGAACTGACAACGCTGAAATAGCCCGCGGCGCGAATAAATTTCTGTTTCCGGTATGCAATCTGCCCAAGGGTAAAATAGAGTTTTGCCCTCAACTGTTTATCTTTAAACGCGTGTTTGTCTTTTAAGGCGCGCGCCATCCATCTTTTTGCATCGTCATATCGTTTAAGATTGAAATAAATCTCCCCTATCAATCCTTTCGCCTTTGCGCTAAACACATGCCTGGGAAACGAAACGAGAAATTTTTTAAGGGTCCGCAAGCTGTTTTGCCAGTCTTGAAGCCCAAAATAGTAATGGGAAAGCTGAATCAACCCCCTCGCGTAAAGTTCAGGGTCCTGTTTTAACGTATCAAAGTAATGCCTTGCCTTGTTTGTTTCACGAAGATTCAAATAAGCGCTTCCTGTCCAGAATACAACATTTCTATATTTTGGAAATTCCCTGAAACGCTTCAGAAGGATTTCCCAACTGACAATTGCCTCCTTAAACCTCCCTAATTGATAAAAGGAAAGCCCCTTATGATACATTGCGCTGGCATGCAGTTCCCTGGGTTTCCCCAGGAGAACACGCGTATAATATTCCGCCGCGTGGGAATAATCCTTCAGGTTATACGAAATATTGCCAAGCATTTCATAGGCGTAGGCTGTTGTAGGTGGCCTGCGATAATCGCTGATAATTTTCGCACAGACCCGCGCTGCCTTTTTGTAAAGGCCCGCTTCATAATAATACTGCGCCAACGCCAATGCCGATTCGCCTAACCAGGGGTATTTTTTCGGCGGCCACAAGCGTGCGAGGGTTTTCTCGGCTATTTCAGTTTTTTTAAGTTGAAGGGCTGCCAGAATTTTCCCATACAGAGCATCCGCTTTCACGGTTGAAGTGGCATCGGATGACGCAAGAACTTTATTAAACGCATCCATGGCACCCCCGTCATTTAAAAAATATCGGCTCCATCCCACCAACATGCGCGCTTTTGGAATAAGGGTCTTTTGTTCAGAAAGGGCACAAACAGCCTTTGCCATATCAATAGCCTGCTTATAATTTTTTGACAAGAAAAGAATTTTTCCTGTTTCAAAAAGTGCCGGAGCCCTGAGAGGTGACTTGGGATTTTCCCTGAGGAATGTTTGCAAAATGCCTTTCGCCTTGTCATAGGCCTTGATTTGAATATACGCCTCGCCAAACCAGAAAAGCATGGGACCGCGGACAGGGCTGTTAGGATAGCCGTAAACCCCCTGCTTAAAGAAATCAACCGCCGCGTGGAATCTTTTCTGTTGAAACGCGATCCATCCAAGCGAATAAATCGCGTAATCCGCATAAGGTGACATGGGATAGCTTTTGTGGGTTACCGAAAAATTCTGATAGGCATGCTGCATATCATCTTTCTGAAAAAAAGATTCCCCTATCCAGAAATAGGCATCACCAACATGGGGGCTATTTGGATATTCCTCAATAAGATGCTGAAAAGCCTCAATTGCCTCGTCATATCTTTGCTTCAAAAAAAGGTATTGGCCCCGTTGATTATAGGCCTTGTCTCCCTTAAAAATCGCAGCTACTTTTGTCGTAATCGCGTTCTGATACGTGCATCCGGGGGACTGCGGCCTTGGTCCCAGCTTGGTCCCGGAAGGAATTTCCGGCTCCGCTGCTGAAGAAACCGTGATGGCAGGCCGTTCTTTTTTTCCAGGCAAAAAGGGAGCGGGAATGGGAATTTGACGAGACT
Source organism: Thermodesulfobacteriota bacterium (assembly GCA_024763435.1). Taxonomy (GTDB): domain Bacteria; phylum Desulfobacterota; class S145-22; order S145-22; family S145-22; genus JANTFN01. The sequence continues at coordinate 4,148 of JANTFN010000080.1, forward strand.
CTATGATCTTAAAGGTTGATTCCCCCGTAATAATAACGGGTGGAATATTGGTCTTAAGGGGCGTATCTCCCCAGTGGATTGAAGGGGAAACGCCAATAATCAAGGGCGCTATAAGTAGTATAAAAATAACGGCTGAAATAAAACGGCGCATAACCTCTCCTATTGTGGTGTTTCTTTTAACACAGAGAAAGATTGTTTTCAACATTCTCCAGGGTGTTGACATCCTGGAACCCCTGACATAGCATGGTGGCGGTTAAAAAACGTGTCATGAAGGGCAAAAAACAGCATAATGGAACAAAACTTCTTACAAATTAGTTTCCCTTCGGTTTTCAGTTTTCTCCCTTTCCCCTTTAAGCCTTGTCCCGCGCGCTTTCAGTGACAACACCATACGCTCCCAAACGCTCGCTTGGACAGCATTTTCTCGCGCATTCGGAAACGGCCCGATGGATAGCCGGACATGGCGCTATTAACAATCAGGATACCGTTATAGAAATAGGGCCCGGCACCGGGATTCTTACGGAGGTGCTGGCCGACACGGGTGCCCGGATTTTCGCTATAGAAAAGGACGTCCGGCTTTTTCCCCATTTGAACAAAAAATTCAAAAATCGAAAAAATGTGACGATTATTGAAGGCGATGCGACACGTTTCCCATGGGAAACCCTCATTCAGAAAACACACCCGGCCGTTTTAATGGGAAACCTCCCCTACAATGTATCCACGCGGATTCTTTTTGAGTTGCTGTTTTGGACGCCCCTCTTCCGAAAATGGGTTTTCCTTTTTCAGAAAGAAGTTGCCAGCCGAATATACGCAAAGGCAAACGACGCTTCTTATGGCGCGCTTTCCGTTTTTGTGCAGTCCATGACCCGTCCTGAAGGCCTGGGTGTTCTTTCGCCCGGCGATTTTAAACCGCCCCCAAAGGTCTATTCCGAACTTGTTGGTTTCAGCATGAAGGCCGTTGCCTCTCCTCCCATCCGTGATGCAAATTTCGTCAAGGTCGTGCGGACCGCTTTTGCGCACCGCCGCAAAATGCTTCGCAATAACCTGAAAAGCCTCTTTCCGGAGCACCCTTCCCTGCTCGAGCATGTCCTGGCCGAGAGCGGCATTGAAGGGACCCGACGCGCGCAATCCCTTTCGGTTGAAGATTTTCTTCGATTAACGCGGATCATTAAAAGGGCGAAGGGTTAAGGAAGAGAAAACATGATGCAACGAACTGATTTACAAATTGGTTTTCCTTGAGCTTTTCGTCCTTAGCCCTTGCCTTGAGCCTTTTTCACCTCGTCTTCTCCCTCAAAATATTCAAGAATCAGGGATTTAATCTTATCATCAATGGCATACAGCCCACCGATAAGCATGGAGCCTTCCTGTTCAAACACGGCCTTTTCAAGAACAGCATCCGGGATGTCTGTTTCGAGAATATGCGGGCGACCGATGTCTGTCACATGGTCCACAAGGGCAAGATTTGCCTTGCATCCCCATACATCCACACAGAAATAATAACCGCGCATGGCATCAAATGCCTCCCGGTAATCCTCGGGCGACCCGAGCACCTGACGCGTTTTTATGGCAACTTCCTGAGGCGTCAGGTCCCACAAAATCTGATCCAATACCTTTCGAACGTCTTCCAAGCTTCTGAATTCCACGCGTTTTCCTTATCAGCCTTTAGCCCTTAGCCCTCATTATCTATTCTTCTCCAAAATAAGCGGTCGTATTCGTAATGGGATCGAGCTTCTCAAGCTCCGCTTTCCAGTTTTTCTTTTCAAGAATTTCAATCACGTCTTCCTTTGAGTGTTTATCCACCAGATCGATGGAAAGGGCGATCCGATAAACAATCTTTCCCTTCTCAATAAACCGATATTCGAAACGCATATGCGTCACATACTTAAATTCAATCTGGTATCCGGGAAGATTTTCCTCGAAAAACGGAATCATGGCTTTTGCTTTTTCTACATCTGGCATTGTTGTTCCTCCTTTTTCTTTTAGAGGCTGAACTTTCTTTCCCTTTCGGGCCTGTCGGTTCAGCGCCTGTTCTTTTAGCAGTCTATTCAGATATAATTTTCCCGTCCAGGACATCTCTCACCGTCCTTGCGAAGGTATAGGAGCTATAGGGCTTCTTAATAATCGCAGAGGCGTCTATATCTTCCTCTACATCTCCCAGCCGGGAATAATCCCCCATCGTGAGGATGGTTTTTATCCCGGGTTTTTTTGCGTTCGCGTATTTTATCAGGCCCTTTCCGGAAGAGGCCCTGTCGGCGATAACCATATCAATACGGTCAATATTTTGGTCGAATTTGCTGAAGGCGTTATCACTGTTTGTGGAAATAAATGTATAGCCGGTATCATTCAGGGCCCATTCCATAAACTCCTGCCAGAAGGCGTCATTTTCCACAAATAGAACCGTCTCAGTCCCAAAAAGAGATTTGTCTCCTTTGTCCATGGAAACCTTTAAAGCCTCTTTTTCGTCTCGGGATGAAGGGAAAAAACTAACCTCGGACAGTGCTTCCTTGATATTTTCCGCTCGGTCTCCAACCGCCCCCCGGTATTTTCTGGAGTAACATAAAAAGTAGTGCCGTCCCCTGTAAAGGGTACATTCTTTGCATCCCACACCCGAAAAAGGGCACATCATCTTCTTTTTAGCCATTCCCAACTGCCTCCTGTCTTGTGACATGGAAAAATAACCTAAACAAACCCTCCTGTCAATTCATTCGCGATTCCGATTTTCGGGCAGGGAACAGCACCATATCCCCGGTTTTTAACACCGCATGTTATCTCTCACCAGGGGACAGATATTCAGTGATTTTCAATCAGGCAACTGCAGGATGGTTTGAAACCTGGTTGTTTTTTAAATTTTTACAAACAGAATGGTTACGGGTGTTTCAGTTTCATGGTTTAATGCCTGTTTTTAACGTTCCAGGTTCCCCGCCGATAACATCATCATGCCAGTTCTATCCCCTCAAACAATTTACAGGAACTTTTTTCAATGGCGGTTTTCATTCTCATAACATAGTCTGGGCGTTTTTCATCTTTCCACCTCGGATAGCCACCCCGCCAGACATACTGGATCAACGCGCGAAAACCAGCAAAGGTAAAAAGATACTCCCCAACCGCTACGCTTTTTTCTTCTTCATCTATTTTTAAAGCAATCGTCGTTTTCTTCCCATACCTTACGATAATATTTTCGATAATCGGGCGTGTGAACACACCGGCAGGGTTCTGCTTAAACGCCTCCGGCTGTTCCGGAAAAGGAAAATTATGATAAACTTCTCCAATAAAACCAACAAGACGCGTCCCTGAAATAGCGCCATGAA
>JANTFN010000081.1 GCA_024763435.1 Thermodesulfobacteriota bacterium
GTCGTGTTGACCCCTACGGAATCAGCGGCCAGTTCATCTTCGCGCAGCGCTTCCCAGCCACGCCCATACCGTGATATTTTCAGCCGGGACGCCGCCACGGTAACCACCAGGGCAAAAAACCAGATTAAATATGAATAGCTGACCGGAGAGGATATTTTAAGCCCCAGAATCGATATTGTGTCAAATCCAAAGATACCATTAACCCCCCCGGTAATATTAATAGGGGTGTCGAGGTTAAGGAGCAGGAGCTTAAAAATTTCCGCGAACGCGAGGGTGACAATCGCCAGATAATCTCCTTTAAGCCTCAGGCTTGTGGACCCCAGCGCAAAGCCAACACCCATGGTGAGCAGCGCGGCTATCGGGAGAACGATCAGGAACGGGAGATGCAAGCCAAACTGGTTTGAAGACAAAACCGCAAAGGTATAGGCACCAATACCAAAAAATGCCACATAAGACAGGTCAAATAATCCTGCGAATCCCGCAACCACATTAAGGCCAAGGGCAAGCATCACCCAGATACCTGTTATGGTGTAAACACGCAGCCAGTAATCATTGGGCATGATGTGCGGCAGCAAAAGCAGCGCCAGGCACAAGGCCCCATAGCCGACTATTTTATTCTCCCTTGCCCTGTCTGTAAGAACCGCCATCAAACCTTTTCCTGAACCTCTTTCCCGATAAGACCGCAAGGCCTGAAGATAAGAACAATAATTAAAATTGCAAAAGCGACAACGTCTTTGTAGGCAGAGGGCAAAAAGGTAACAGCAAGAGATTCCGCCAGGCCAAGAATAATGCCGCCAAGCATGGCCCCGGAGATACTCCCGATACCCCCTAAAACAGCCGCGATGAATCCCTTAACCCCAGCCTGAAACCCCATAAAGTAATCAACCTGGGTAAAGAGAAGCCCGACAAGAACACCGGCTGCCCCTCCCAGCGCCGAGCCGATAATAAAGACAAGAACAATAATGCGGTCCACATCAATGCCAAGAAACGTTGCCATTTCCAGGTCCTGGGCAGTCGCCCTCATCGCCTTACCCGCTTTTGTTCTCTTTATAATGATGGTTAATAAAATCATTAAGAGGAAGGTTATCAAGACAACCATGATTCTCATAAAAGAAACAACAACCGGTCCAATATGAATCAACGCGATGCTTTTGGGTATTAATGAGGAAACATAGTAAACACGGGGTTTTGCGCCCTGGTAATTCAAGACAAAATTCTGCAGAAAAATAGAAACCCCAAGGGCGCTTAATAAAAGATTAATTCGGGGGGCTTTCCGAAGGGGACGATACGCGAACCGCTCCGACAGCATGCCTACAAAGGCCGATACACCCATGGAAGCAACAACCATCAGACCGATTACGATTGCCGCGTTCATGATAATCTGATGGTTGCGGCTGACCAAGTACAAGATCCACCACCCCGTAAATCCCCCGATCATGTAAATCTCGCCATGGGCAAAATTGAGCATGCCCAGTATGCCGTAGACCATGGTATAGCCAATAGCAATAAGGGCATAAACAGCACCCAGGGTCAGCCCGTTTATCAGCTGTTGCGGCAACTCCCGAAGTAATAAATCCATAATATTTAACCCAGCTATTTTCCGGAATATTTTATCCTAAAAAAGAGGCCCTGACCGGAATATCGACCAGGGCCTGTGAATTAAAATTTTCCTATTTACCAGTCATAATGGCAACCTGTTTAAAATCCTTACCCACAACCTTAAAGAAATAGGTTGCGCTTCCTTCAAGATCACCCTTTTTGTCAAATGTAACGGGAAATCCCAAAATGCCCTTGTAATTTTTTATCTCGTGCAATTTTTGAATGACTTCTTTTCGGCTTATTTTCCCGTCTTTTGCGGCATTATTGATCGCCGTCAAAAGGATATTCATCGCCTCATAGGCTGTTGGGCCAAACCCGCTTATCGTCCCATATTTTTTCTCATATTTTTTCACATAGCCAGCGGCGGCCGGGATGGCATAAATATCCGGGCCAAAATGATACACATAGGCGCCTTCCGCGGCACCCTGAGACGCCTCAATAAAATCCTTTTTATCTTTTGCCCCTTCTGTTCCAAAAAAGGTCGCTTTAATGCCCAGCTCTTTCATCTGGCGAACGCCAATAGCCTGGTCGGGTGCCGCCGTCGCGATAAAGAAAAGGACGTCAGGCTTAAAGGCCTTTACTTTTGTCAAAACCGGGGAAAAATCTTTTGAGCCCGCGACGATGGTTTCCTGTAAAATATCCTTGATACCAAGCTTTTTCAGGCCCTTGACCGTCTCACTCGCCATATTGACACAATAGGCCACCTTTTCATTGAGAATGGCCACTTTTTTCGCCTTGAGGTAGTTCTTAATAAAAAGCGCGCAGTTCCAGCCATGCGCATCATTCCTGGCATTCACCCGAAAAAATTGTTTGTACCCCTGCTCGGTCAGGCTGGGCTTGGATGCCGCGGTCGTAATACAGGCAAGATTCCCCGCACCATAAATTTTCAAGGTAGCCTGCGCGATATGACTCATGGGAGGTCCCACAACACCATACATTGATTTATCAGCAACAAATTTGTGCGCGACATTAATGGCCTGAGAAGGCTGCAGGGCATCATCCCCCATGATATGTTTAATCTTCACCCCCTGAATGCCCCCTTTGGCATTCCATTCATCTACCGCTACCTGCGCGGAGTTAAAGATTTCCATGCAGGGTGAAGCGGCAGCCCCTGTAAAGGAACCCGCATTACCAACATCTATGACTTTAACCCTTGCCTTGCTGGCCTGATCGACTAAACCCTTTGCGCCAACATTCACACCAAAACTTACAAAACACACCATCAAACTGAAAATAACCAAAAACCTTACTGCTTTTTTCATAACACCCTCCTGTAATATTTGAGTTGGCTGTTAAAGCAAAATCACCCCCTTTTCCCCTTATTTCGCACGCCCTGACTTTCTGATAAATTCTTTGAAGGCCTAAATACCATTGGCCTCTTGAAGAAACATCTCGTGTCTTGTCTGCTCAAGCATCTTCAAAATATCTTCTTTTGCAAGCTTCAAATGACCATCTATGGCCTTTTCAAGCTTATCTTTGTCCTTTGCAAGGAAGGCCCTGAAAATTTCATGATGACCATCGCGGGTCTTCTGCGCAAATTCAGGGATATGAATGAGCGCTATTCTGTATTTCAGCGAGTGGTCACTAAGAGATTTACAAATATGGAATAACATTTTACTGCGTGTCGCCTTATAAATAAGGCCATGAAACTCGACATCCAATTGGGTCAGTGCCTCGGTGTGTCCGTCTTTTATCTTTTCCTCTGTCATCTTCAGATTGAGGCCCATTTGCTCCAGCTCTACCGGCGTTATTTTTTCAACAGCCAGCCGGGCAGCGAGCTGCTCTATGGCAAGCCTCGTTACAAACAGGTCTTCAATGTCGTAATCAGACATTTCAACAACGATATAGCCGGACCGGGGAATCGAATACAGAAAACCTTCAACAGCCAGCCGATGAAGTGCCTCCCTGACAGGGGTTCTGCTGACCTTCATTTCAAGTGCCAGAGAGGCTTCAACCAGTCGAGTTCCCCCCGTAATCTCCCCGGTAATAATGGCCGAGCGCAAATCGCTGTAAACCTGTTCTGTAAGCGTATTAATATTTCTTTTTGTAGCCCTGTTTACTCTCATAAATCACCATTTGTTATTTTGGTATCTCAGTAACATACAACAGAATTAGTGTCAACACAGTCATTCTTGATATCCATGTAATTTAAGTGATTATTAACATTATTATGAAGTGCTGCTGAAATACTCTTGACATACTATACCATTCCATGGTAGGTGCTTTCCCATAAGAAACGGCTTTTATCTTTGTCCGTGAAGGAGGAACTATGCACCTGTTGAAAGTCACTGTGGAAAGGATAGAAGGGTACTGTAATCAACCGATGTTAGTCGGAGACAGCTTTATTGTTGACGGCGGAAAAATTCGAATCCCCAGCCAAAAACATATCTGTATGTGGGCACTTCAAAGCATGATGCCTATTTTTGCGCTTCTTCAACGGGAGGCATCCGTAAAAGGGGACTGGGCAACCAAAGGGGATCAGGTATTTGTCTGTCCTGACCCCAAGGGGAAGGTTTACTTCCGGATAGAAAAAACAGGGGAAGAAGAATGATTTTTGTTGATCCAGGCAAATGCTCAGGCTGCAGCCGGTGTGAAGTGAGCTGCTCTTTTTTTCATACGGGAATGGTTGGGCGCAGCAGCGCGCGCATCAAGATCGTAAAAATCGAGGGAACAGGTATTGATTTCCCTGTTGTCTGCCAGCACTGCAAAGAACGATACTGCACAAAGTGTCCCCAGAATGCCATTGAAATAGGAAAACTGGGCCAGATTATTATCTCTCCAACATTGTGTACCGCCTGTTATCTGTGCGAACAGTTATGTCCTATCGGCGCCATCGAATTATACGAAGATATCCCTTTCGTATGCGATCTCTGCGGGGGTGATCCGCAATGCGTCCAGGCCTGCACACTCGGGGCCATTACCTATGAACCGGATAAACTTGAACCAATTGAGCTGAAGGTCTTTAAAACAAAAAACAAAAAATTGACACCGGAACAAAAACGTGTCCGGTTTGCCCTGGCATCAACAAAACAACTTAGAGAAAAATGGCTTTCCGGGAGGAATTGATAGATGCTTTACGGATATGGCGGTTATATTCTGAGAATTAATTTGGAGTCAGGCCGCATTAAAAGGGAAAAATCCGATCCTGCTTACATGCTTAAAGTCATCGGGGGTCGCGGGCTAAACGCAACACGCATGCACGAAGAACTCAGGCGCGACGTAGAACCACTTTCACCGGAAAATATGTTGATGCTGGCCGTGGGACCTTTGACGGGCACGTTACTACCCGCTTCGGCCTATACAACTATTTCCGGAAAGTCCCCTCTCACCGGCATCCTGGGGGATTCCGCCGCGGGGGGACATTTCGGACCCGAGCTCAAACAAGCCGGTTATGATCAGGTTATCATAACCGGCCGGTCAAAAGAGCCCTGTTATCTTTTAATAACAAATGACAATGTTGAACTTCGCGATGCGAGCCACCTGTGGGGTCAAGACATCTGGAAAACCACCGCTGCGATTCGAAAAGAGCTTGGCGACAACGCGGCCCAGATTGCGGCCATCGGACCCGCCGGCGAAAACCTTGTAAAATTTGCCACAGTCGCCTGCAACAACTCCCGTATGTTCGGACGCACCGGCATGGGATGCCTGTTTGGCTCAAAAAATTTGAAGGCTGTCGTGATTCGCGGGAAGGGAAGGATTAAAGTCGCTGATTCCCTCAAATACGCCGAGTTGTGCCGAAAGCTTGAACAGGATATCCTGACGCACCCCGAATATTCGCAGAGAAATCAGATGGGCTCTACCATGCTGATGACGGCACTCAACAACATCGGAATCTTACCCACAAACCATTTTCAGAAAGGCGTGTGTGATTATGTCGATCAAATCAGCGGCGAAACCCTGGAGAAAAAATATAAAGTCAAAAACAAGGCCTGCTTCAATTGCAACATCCACTGTTCGAGATACTTTGTAACCGACGGTTACGAGGGCGAGGGGCCTGAATACGAAACCCTCTGCAGTTATACCTCAAGGATCGGCAATAATGATCTGAATTTCGCCCTTAAGGCAACAACCTTCCTGAACCGCATGGGACTGGACTCTCTCAGTTCGGGGGAAACAATCGGGTGGGCCACAGAATGTATCGAGCGCGGACTCCTCTCCAAGGATGATTTTGATGGCCTTGATTTCAAATGGGGAAATACGCCCGTTATTGAAAAGATCCTCGATATGATTGTCTACCGCAAGGGGATTGGTAACGCCTTCGCCGAAGGGACACGCAGCCTGGCCCGGCGTTTCGGTAAGGGAACCGATAAATACGCTTTTCACATTAAAGGCTTAGACATGATCTGCGGGGATCCCCGCGGTATTAAGGCCTTTGGGCTGACTTACGCCATCGCGTCACGCGGGGGCGATCATCTTCGCGCGGAACCTTTTTTTGAGTTGACTCAGCTTTATGACGAGGCGGAAAGGCGCTGGGGCATCCGGGAAATAGCCGACAGACTTGCCGTAAAAGGCAAAGCCATCCTGGTTGAATATACAGAGCGGCTTGCGCTGCTCACTGACTGCATGACGATGTGTAAAAATATCGGCCTGAGCATGGACGTCATGAACCCTGATTTCGCGTCGCAATTACTGATTGCGGGAACAGGTCTGCGCTTTACCCCTGAGCAGGTCAATAACGCCCTCCGGGGCATCATTGAAAGGGACCGATTGATGAACATTGATTTTGGTATTACCGCGAGCGATGATACCCTTCCCTACCGCTTTGTCCATGAACCCCTCACCGATGGTGCTTCTAAAGGGCACACCGTCCCTATTGAGCAGATGGTTCAGGAATATTACAAGGCAAAGGGGTGGAACGAACAGGGAATACCCCAACGACCGGTGGAAAAATAAATGGCGGCTCTTATCCCCGGCGGCACCACTAATTACGGCCAAATCGTGGGTATTTTGATGACAGATTCCGTCATTCCAAGAATTCCCGGCGACCCCGGCCACGCGGAAACATTCGATTACCCGGTTAGATACGGTGTTATCCGGGATTTTCCATTTTCAGACCTTGTCGATATAAAACGTGACAATCTTGATAAAGTCATCCATACCGCTCTGGAATTGCAACGGGAAGGCGTCAGCTTTATCGCGGCTGATTGCGGCCTTTTTTCACCCTTTCAACACGACGTTAGTCAGGCACTGGACATCCCCTTTCTGGGCTCTTCCCTGTCACTCATTCCATTCCTTGAACCCTTTATCCCCGCACACAAAAAAATTGGCGTTCTCACCGGAGACGCGAATATATTAAAAGAAGAACACCTGAGAGCGGCGGGCGCTAATCCCTTAAAACTAATCATCAGAGGGCTTGAAGCCTGTGAGGAATTTCAAAGGGTCGTTATTAACCGTGACCCCCATTTAGATCCAATTGCGATGAGGCAGGGAGCCCTTGATGCCGCGAGAGATCTCGTTGAAAACGGTGAACCCCTCGCCGCTATCGTACTCGAATGCACAAACTTAATCAGCTTTAAGTATGACATCCAGATCAAGTTCAATTTGCCTGTCTATGATATGGTAAGCATGGTTGACTTCTTTGCCAGTGGCTACAGGCTAAGGAAATTCGACGCCCGTTTTATATCACCCGCCTGACGGGCACATAACCCGCGGACGCTGCCCAACACTTATAGATATAAACACTATTAGACAAAATATTTACCCCCGCTTGACCGAGAGCCTCACGGATGGTAGGTAAATGCTCAATGACTTGTATTGCTTCAGGCATTCAACAGGAGAGGAATGAAAAAATGAAACGAGCTAAGACAGGTATGATATTTCTTGTTTTAATTTTTTTGTTTTTTCGAGGCGT
>JANTFN010000082.1 GCA_024763435.1 Thermodesulfobacteriota bacterium
GGAAAGGGGATAGAATAGCCATACTACTCCCAAACTGCATCGAATTTCCTTATGCATGGCTGGCGGCAAATATGATCGGCGCTGTTATGGTACCGGTAAACGCCCGTTTTGTAGCGCCGGAGATCGCATATATTCTGAATCACTCCGAGGCCCGGATTCTGGTAACTTCTGAACAATATCTGGAAACGATAGAATCGATTCGAAACAATATCCCCCATCTGAAGATAATTATCAGTGTTGACAATCATGCCAGCGACAACACCCTGCCCTATGCAACGCTCCTTGATAACCCGGCGGCGTTGAAAGGCGTGGATGTTCATGGAGAAGATTTGGCCGTTATTCTTTACACCTCGGGAACAACAGGAAACCCGAAAGGATGCATGGCGTCCCATAATTACTTTCTCAACCTCGCGGAAGTTCAGGCAGAATTGTTTCAACTGACAGAGCAGGATCGGGTCTTGACCGCCCAACCCTTCTACTACATGGACCCCCAGTGGAACACCCTCATGGTTATGACACGCAATGCAACACTGGTTCTAACTGAAAAGTTCAGCACAAGCACGTTCTGGGATGATATCCGACGTCATGGTATTACCTGTTTTTACTGCATCGGGTCCATGACATCCTTCCTGTTTAATATGCCCCCTTCTGACCTGGACAGGAAGCACAGCCTGAGAATGGTGCAGACCTCGGGCATCTCTCCGCATATTCACGAGGCGTGGGAAAAGAGGTTTAACGTCCCCGTCTATGAAATATATGCCTCCACGGAAACAACCGCGGACATCGCCATCCAGCCGGGCATGGCGCGCAAGGTGGGCACGAAATGCATTGGACGACCTCTGCCCTACAGGGAGATAAAACTCGCCGGCGAAGATGATGTGGAAGTAAAGAAGGGGGAAGTGGGTGAAATTCTTGTGAAGCGCGGCAGAGGCATGATGCAGGGATACTACAAGGATCCCGAGGCAACGGCACAGGCTTTTCGCGGCGGCTGGTTCCATTCGGGAGACCTGGCCTATCAAGACACGGACGGCGATTATCACTTCGTAGGGCGGAAAAAAGACATTATTCGGCGGGGAGGTGAAAATGTATCCGCCGCTGCCGTGGAACAGGTGATTATCAATCATCCGAAAGTCATGGATGCCGCCGTCATTCCAGTCCGCGATAAAATCAGGGGCGAAGAGATCAAGGCGTATGTGGTTCTTAAGGAAGGTGAGACAGCCACTTTTAAGGAAATTGCAAAATATTGCGAATCAAACCTCGGGAAATTCAAGGTCCCCCGTTACTACGAGTTCAGAGACAGCCTGCCGAAAACACCCTCTGAAAGGGTGCAGAAGAAAAAACTTATTGAAGAAAAAACGGACCTCACCGAAAGCTGTTATGACCGTTTATCAAACCGGTAAGCCCCGACCGTTTCGACCGGGAAATTATCTTCCGGCAGATGTGTGCCTTTAACTCAAGAGAAAGGAAACAAAAAATGAAGGTTGTGGATTTTCGTATTATTGGAACAGGAAAAGACTTCTTCCCGGGAGGATATGAGGGCATGCCGTCTTTCATGGACCGTTATAAACAGCTCTATGATTTCAAACGGTTGTGCAGTCTTCCCATGGACGACTTTATTGATCAGATGGCACAAAGCGGTGTATCTCTCGCCGTGCTTCAGGCGGAATACAGCTATGGAAATATCAATCTTTTGAACCAGCGCGTCGGGGAAGTCGTGAAGCAACATCCTGACATGCTCATCGGCTTTGCGGGAATCGATCCCCTGGTAACGGATGATCCGGTGGCCGACCTCGACCGGTATGTCAACACGTGGGGGATGAAGGGGTTGAATCTTCAACCCTGGGTCCAGGGTATGTACTGCCATGACAAAAGGATTTATCCCCTCTATTCCTATTGCCAGCAGGAAAACATTCCCGTAACGATCCATGCCGCCATCAACTTTTCAGTCACCCGAAAAATAGACTACAGCCATCCCCGTTACCTCGAAGAGGTGGCCTGTGATTTTCCAAAACTGACAATTGTCGCGAACCACGCCGGGTGGCCCTGGGTCAACGAAATGGTGGCCGTTGCCTGGAAACACCCCCATGTCTATCTCGAAATTGGCGGGGTTTCACCAAGATATATGGTCATGCCCGGGACCGGCTGGGAATCCTTCCTGACCTACGGGAATTCCGTCCTCAGGGACCAGATACTTTTTGCCACGGATTCCATCGTACCCCATGACCGGATTATTAAAGAAATAGATCTCCTGCCTCTGAAGGATTCTGTAAAGGAAAACCTCCTCTATAAAAATGCCCTGAGGGTGCTGAAGTTGTCTGAGCCCTGAGAAAAAGGCCACCAAAACGCGCAAAAAACCCAGCAGCCCCGGTTTTTCCTTCTACCTTCTACTCGTATCGCTCCTGCTTCCAGACATCAGCCACGCTGTGATATCCCCGCTCTTCCCAATACCCCGGAATATCCTTGTCAACAAGCGTCAGCATTACGACCCATTTAACACTCTTGTAGGCGTATCGGCCCGGGACAATCAGTCGGAGGGGATACCCATGTTCAAAAGGGATTGGTTCACCATTTCGCTCCCACGCCAGGAGGGTATCATCCGCCATCAGGCAATCAATATCCACCTCTGAGGTATAACCGCCCGGAGAATGGACTACAGCGAATCTGGCGTTGTCCTGAATCTGAGATCGCGCAATCAAATCCCTCACGCGGACCCCCTTCCATCTATTTCCCGGCACAGTCCAGGTCTCCACACAGTGAAAGTCTCCCACGACCTCAACCGGTGACAGCGCCCATATCTCATTTATGCTGAAGGTCTTTTCATTTTTTACCATCCCTGTAATTTTAAGAACCCAGTCCAGGGGATTAAGCGATGGCACGTCTTCGGCCGTACGCACCGGCCACTTCTCAATGAATCGCTGCCCCGGGGGAATTTTTTCCGGCATACTGTCCTCCTTTGGTTGTCAATTCTTCTTGTTTTCCGTCCGAAATACTACTCACACACCCCGGAAAAAGAACCCTGCCGCACGCCCGTTCTCCCCGATTATTCCCGTTTTAAACCGGAAACGTAGGCCATGGCCTCTTCCACGTTCAGCTCCCTTGTGCTCCCCCCCGTGCGCAGATAAAACTTCGCGGACCCATTGTGCTTGACAAATACCGGTCTGAGGGAAGGCGACACGATAATCCGGCACACATCCTTCTCTTCAATACGATGAAAAAGGATGTGAATATACTGGCAATTCTCCGTTCCCAGCTTCATGGCCGCTGCCGTCATGACGGCCTGCTCAAATCCGTCCCGGTTCTGTTTTTTGAGGGTCTTATAATCCTGCTCAATCCCTGTAATACCGCCGTTATCATCTACACCAACAAGCAGAGTCCCCCCCTTACTGTTCATAAAGCCCGCCAGGGTTTTAAGGGCCACGGCTTCCAACGCGCGGTTCACCTTGTTTTGAGTCATATCCCATCGAAATGAAGACTTAAACTCAAGTTTTGGTCCTTCACCCTGCGAAATTAACGCGCCAAGATTTTCCTCCAGCTCAGAATGTAATTTTTCAATGTGCTTTAATTTCTTTTGCCATGACTTGAAAAGCAGGGCGATAATCAACCCGAGAAGGGCCCCTACACCCGCGTAAAAAGAAGTCTTGTCCGGGGTAAACCCCTTGAGGGAATAGGTGAGCTGCCCGTAGATAAACCGCCATACGGTTGGAGAATCCGGGTGATGCTCATAAAAAAAGACAAATTCATTGATAGGATACAGCAGGAAAAAGCCTGCAACGGCCCCGATAAAGATGGCAAGGAGAAAAAAACGGATCCAGTACGCGCGCTGTATTACAGTATTTTTAATAGATTCCACTATAGAGGAAATATAGCCTCTCCGGCCTGTTATTTCAAGATACGACAAAGAGCTCAAGCAACCCGGATATTCTCCTTGCAAATTCATCAAATTTGTTTATAATTGAAACAGGGTTAGCAGAGAAAATTGGGTTGTTTTTACACGATTAGCGTGAGGTGTTCTTATTAATTCGAAGAAAATATGTACTTTTCCCTGTTTAAACCTTTTTTATGGTTACACAACCTCCCTTTTTCCGCCTGGCAGCACCGTCTCTAAGGCCAGGCCGCTTTATAAACAGCCGCAAAACATAAAAAGGTAAGACCCCATGAAGCGCAACAGGCTCCTTCAAACTTTTATATATTCTTTTATATTTTTGTCTCTTTTTACCTTCTCTTTAACCGGTATTGCCCAAACAACCGAGACAAGCGAAAATAACATCTCTAAAAAGGGGATAAGCATCCTCGAGGCTGTTTACGCAACCATTTCGCTACAACCTTACATCCGAATTCAAAAAGAAGAAGTTAATAAAAGCAAAGGAAGTTTTCAAAGTTCGCAGGGACAATTTAACTGGCAAATTACGTCCTCGCTCAGCTATAAAAAAGAAATTACACCCCTGACAAGCGCTCAAAGGCTCGCCACAGGGAAATCTAAATCAGATGAAGGCATAACCAGTTACAATCTTGGTTTTTCAAAAAAACTGCGAACCGGTATTACGCTGAATCCGTACCTGAATCTGGTTCGCACAGACGATGAAAATTTCAATGCCCTTACAACGAATGAGGCCAGTGTTAATTTTTCCATTATTGTTCCTCTCCTCAAAGGATGGGGAAAAGATGTGACAGGGTCAGAAGAAAAAGCAGCCGAGCTGCTCATGGAAGCGACACACAAAGACCTGCAACATACCACCTCAAACTATGTATTAAAAACCATCGTGGCTTATTGGGATTATGTTGCCGCTTATGACCAGTTAGACATTTATAAAAACTCAGAATTGAGGGCCCAAAAATTTCTGGCTGATATAAAAGCTCTCGTATCAGGTGACGAACGCCCCGCAAGTGATATCGCTCAGGCAAAGGCGAATCTTGCCGTAAAAATAGCCGAGAGAATTAGCTCGGAACAGAATCTTATTGAAGCAAAATACAATCTGGGCCTCGCGACAGGGAAATCTGTAAAGGAAATTGACACGCTTCCCCTGCCATCTGACGCGTTGCCCGTTCCCGAAAAACCGAAATTCTTTTCAGGAGAAGAACACCACAGGCTTATTGCGGCGGCACTTCAATATCGTGCCGACATTGAAGCCGCGGAGAAACGGAAAAGATCTGCACGGGTCCTTTTGAAAGCGGCACAAAAAAATATCAAACCTACCCTGAACCTTAATTTGGACACCTCTTACGCGGGACTTAAAGAAGGGAACCCCTTTGGTGACACGGCACGCGCCTTTAATTCCAATGTAAAAGGATTGAATTACGGCATTATGCTGACGTATAGCTACCCGATAGGCAATGATCTCTCAAAGGGCCAGTTAAAAACGCAGAAATCTATTTATTACCAGACAGCAATTCAATTAAACGACTTAAAAAGGCATATTATTTCAAATGTTACGGTCGCCATGAAAAATTTGTACAACAGCATGAGAAAAGTTAAAAAGGCTCGGGAAGCTGTTAATTTTTACCAAAAGGCCGTTGAAAATGAAAGAGAAAAAATGAAAATAGGGGTGTCCACTGTCTTGGATGTTATCAACATGGAAGACCGTTACAACGCTGCCCGTTTAGATGAAGTAGCCGCTCGGCAAGGCTATGCCAGCGCCCTGGCGAATCTGAGATACGAAACAGGCCTGCTGCTTACGCAGCATAAAGGAATGGCAAGTGTGAATAAAAAGGGCATTATGACTTTTCCATCGCTGTAAAAAAAGGAATAACACTATGGCAAAACCAATATTTCGCAAGGCGGCCCTGGAAAAACTTTCATCACCGGAACAATTAGACCAGTTAATACGAATCACCAACCCGATGGGCTGGATCGCGGTTATCGGGATAGGCTGTCTCCTTGCGGCTGCTATTATATGGGGGATTGTCGGTTCTATCCCGGTTAGAGTCGCTGGGGAGGGAATGCTCGTAAAAAGCGGCGGGGTATTCAGCATTATTTCAGAGACGAATGGAAGAATAAAAGATATTTATTATGGCCCCGGAGAGCTTGTAAAGAAAGGGGAAATTGTGGCAAGAATCACCCAGCCTGATCTTCAAAACAATATCACCAAAATACGGGGTCAGCTAAAGGATCTCCATAAAAAATATGAAATGGTCAAAAAATTTGGCTCAAGGGAAATGGCCCTTCAGATAGAATCCCTCACCCAAAAGAAAATTAATATAAAACTATCTGTAAAATCCCTTCAGGAAAGGGTTCAATGGCTTCAGAAAAGGATAAAAAACCAGGAATTCCTTTATAAGAAGGGCCTTCTTACAAGGCAGCAGCTTCTATTGACAAAACAAACGCTGAATGACGTCAAAGGGCAGATCCTGGGTCAAAAACAACAGCTAAAGCAGATAAAGGCAAATCAGCTCCAATTAAAGGTAGAAAAAGAAGAAGCGCTGAACACAATTCAGGAACAGATAGATTCCGTTCAGCAAAACTTGGTTGTTTTACTCAGAAATCTGGACAAACTGTCAAAGGTTATTTCCTATTATACAGGCAGAATCATTGAGGTGGATATGGATCCGGGCGGTGTCGTGACAATCGGAAGCCCGCTGATGAAACTGGAGTTAACAGGAAAAACGGTAAAAAACCTGGAGGGAGTAATTTACTTCCCGGCAAGTAAAGGGAAAAAGATACAACTCGGTATGCGGGCAAAGATCGCGCCATCAACGGTTCAACAGGATGAGTACGGCCTTATGCTGGGAATGGTCACTTATGTATCTGAATTCCCAACCACACAGCCCGCCATGATGAAAGAGATGAAAAACGAGGTCCTGGTAAGGGAGCTGATGCAAAGCGGTCCACCTATCGAGGTCCATGTTGCGCTTATCCCGGATCCGAGAACGCCGAGTGGGTTCAAGTGGACCTCCTCCAAGGGGCCACCTGTTAAAATCGGGGCGGGGACTCTGTGTGTTTCGATGGTTGATATTAAAGAGAAACGTCCAATTGAATTTGTTATCCCGCTTTTCAGGAGATATATCCTTGGCGTCGGACATAGTAAATGATGAACTTCCCGGGTAAGCATCCGCAAAAAAGAGTCAAAACCCCTTCTGTCCTTCAAATGGAAGCCGTGGAATGTGGCGCGGCATCCCTTGCGATGATTCTTGCTTATTATGAACGTATCGTTCCTCTTGAGAGGATGCGTCAGGATTGCGGCGTGTCAAGAGACGGAAGCAAGGCAAGCAATCTCCTCAAGGCGGCCAGAAAATATGGCATGACCGCAAAAGGGTACCACATGGACACTGAAGACCTCAGGAAGATTGCGACACCTGCCATTCTCTTCTGGAATTTTAATCATTTTGTTGTTTTTGAGGGTTTTAAGGGCAAATAT
>JANTFN010000083.1 GCA_024763435.1 Thermodesulfobacteriota bacterium
GATGGGAAAAGACGCGGAGCCATTGCCAGACACCACAGCGCAACACACCTGCTGCACGCGGCCTTGCGTCAGACACTCGGAGAACATGTCAGGCAGGCAGGGTCCCTGGTGACGGAAAAGAGACTCCGATTCGATTTTACCCATTTTCAGGCTGTTCGTCCCGTGGAACTAACCCGGATAGAGGATATCGTGAACGAGAAGATTCGAGAAAATATCCTGGTTGAAAAGGCGGAAAAGGCTTTTGATACCGCGGTAAATGAAGGCGCGCTCGCTTTTTTTGGAGACAAATATGGAGATGTTGTCCGGGTTATCAAGGTACCCGGAACCAGCACCGAGCTCTGCGGGGGAACCCATGTTGACCGTACCGGAGACGTCGGGGCGTTTTTTATCGTCGGGGAAGAAAGTGTGGCGGCCGGAATCCGCAGGATTGAAGCCGTAGCCGGCCAACCGGCTGTGACATACGCGCGGAATCAGCGGGATATCCTGGATGGTATAGCAAAACGCCTCAAAACACCGGCCAGGGAAGCTGAAAAGAAACTTGCAGCGCTCTTAGACGACATCAAGGGCCTTGAAAAGAAGATTCGCGGTATGGAATCGAAGATAGCATCCGGCCGGGTTTCGGAACTCATTAACAAGGCAAAAACGATTGGGGACATCTCCCTCGTTGTGTCAGAGGTGCCGGGGGCAGATCCTAAACGCCTCCGAACTATGGCAGACGAGATTCGTCAGAAACTTGACAGGTGCGTGGTGGTCCTTGGAAGCGCTAATGGCGCCAAGGCCTATTTGATCGCCATGGTTTCAAAAGATGCCACCGATCGGGTTGACGCAAGCAACCTGATAAAAGAAATATCACCTGCTATTGGCGGGCAGGGCGGTGGACGGCGCGACATGGCCAGCGCCGGGGGAAAAGATCCGGAAAATTTAGAAAGGGCCCTCTCGCTTGTAGAAGCCCTGATTCAATAAATTCTGATTTATGAAACAGAAACTTATTCTCGCCTTTTCCGGCGGGAAAGACAGCAGATTTCTCTTAGAAGCCATTACCCGTTTCACCGAACGGACTTGTCACGCGGTTTTTTTTCAGACCCCTTTTGTATCGCCAAAAACGCTCGAATCCGTATATAAATTTCTGGAACAAAGGGAAATAAACTACACCCTCATTCCGGTCGATTTGTTGAAATCCCCATCAATCGTGAAGAATGGGCGGGACCGGTGTTACCATTGCAAGCGTTTGATGTTTGAGACCCTTTTTCAATATTTTAATTATCCCTCGGAAATTCTGAGGTTTATGGAAGGGACAAATTTTTCCGAGGCCATATCGGAAAACCGCCCCGGTCTCAGGGCGGTGGAGGAACTTGGAATCGAGAGCCCTCTGCGACAGGCCGGTCTGACGGAGGACGATATCGCGGCTTTATCCAAAACATATCAAATGACCGGCGAGGCGGATGATATCGGATGCCTCGCCACACGTATTCCCTTCGGTGTCCCCATTACGGAAGAAATTCTGAAGAAAATTGACGAGAGCGAAGACCCCCTGCGGCGGGAAGGCATGCATCCTGTCCGGGTGAGGTATTTCGGGAAAACAGCCAGGATTGAAGCGGGTGGTAAAACAGTGGGAAGGCTTTTTAATCATCCCTTCCGGGATCGCTATATTCGTCTTCTAACCGGCTTCGGGTTTTCAAATATTTTTGTGGATCTCAAGGGATACCAAAAAGGGGCCCTGGAAGAGAACGCCGATGCAAGGGAAAACCTTTAATCCACTCGGGCAGGCAATATACCAAAAGCCCGCTGCGCGGAGATAAAACAATGCAGATAACCTTTCAGCCCATTGGCACCATTCACACCCCTTACAGGGAAAAGGCCCCGTATCAGCCGGTTGAATCGGATGAGGGAACGTTTTTTTTAGAGATGAGCCCCGATTATGAGCCGGGTCTTAAGGACCTGGACACCTTCAAATATATCTATGTCCTCTATTTTATCGACCGTCTCGTTAAAGAAGTCTCGATGGATGTGGCACCCTTCTGGGCGGGAGAGATTGAAGTCGGCCTCTTTGCAAGCCGCTCCCCCCTGCGGCCGAATCCGATTGGGTTGAGTATTGTGAAGATTTTGAAGGTTGAACGGAACATCATCACCACCAGCGGCCTCGATGTCTTTGACGGAACCCCGCTGCTTGATGTTAAACCCTACATCAAAGACCTCGATTCCAAGGCGGACGCGAATTATGGATGGGTGGACAAAACCGGAGACATGCGCCACCTCGCCCTCCATATCCTGGGCATTCCTCATGAATATTGATTGATAATCATGCCGAAAACCCGTGAGAAAGCCGCAAGGCCCTTTGACACCCTCTTTGAAGCCTACGACGCCTGGTATGACAGGGAACCGGGGCGCTCTCTTTTTGAGGTAGAAGCCGACGCCCTTAAAGAAATGATGCCAAATATGTCTGGGCCGGTAATTGAGATTGGCGTCGGGTCGGGGCGATTCGCGCAATTTCTTAAAATTCCCTATGGGCTGGACCCCGCGGTTCAACCCCTGAAAATCGCGAAAAAGCGGGGAATTCACTGTATGGGCGCAGACGCGGTTTCGATGCCGTTCAGGGATACGGGGGTCGGCTGTTGCCTGTTGATGGTCACGCTCTGTTTTGTGACGGAACCCCTGAAGGTCTTAAAAGAGGTTTACAGGGTACTAAAACCGGGCGGGGTTGTCATTCTCGGGATGGTCCTCCGGGAAAGTCCGTGGGGGGCCGATTACCTGTCAAAGGCGGAAAAAGGGCATCCTTTCTATACCCTCGCGACCTTCCAGTCTCACAAAAAAGTGCTGGCGCTATTATCGAAAGCGGGGTTTCAAATCCCCGAAGTGGTTTCGACACTCTTCCAGCCCCCTGGAAAATCTGCTTACGGGGCAGAAAATTTCCGGAAAGGCTATTTTCCAGAGGCGGGATTTACGATCTACCGTGCCGCGAAGCGGGCACAGCACTGATGGGAACGGCCCTCGATTTACCCCCCTTTGCACCTGCGGCCCGCGGGATAAAATTACGGCGTTAATTCCGGAAACGGCTTTTCCCACTTGACGAAGGGCGCAAACTCTTCTAAAAGAGACAGGACGAAAAAAGGAGATAAAATACCCTATGGAAAATTTGAGTGATGTACGCGCGGTCAGGTTAAAAAAACTTGAGGCGCTGAGAGAAGAAGGGATTTCCCCCTTCCGAAATGATTTCAGGGTTTCCCATCAATTTGGCGAAATCATCAAGACCTATGACGCGTGGGATGAAACAAAGCTGGAATCCCTGGAAGACACCTTTGCCGTCGCGGGGCGCATGGTTGCCCTGCGAAGTTTTGGCAAGGCCGCCTTTATGAAACTGATGGATATGACCGGGCAGCTTCAGGTTTATGTCCGGAAGGACAAGGTGGGCGATGAGGCCTTCGGCCTGTTCAAACGATGTGACGTCGGGGATATCCTCGGGGTTAAGGGAACGCTCTTCCGGACGAGGACCGGTGAACTGACGCTCCTTGCCACAGAAGTGGTCCTTTTAACCAAATCGCTCCGGCCTCTCCCTGAAAAATGGCACGGCCTGACCGATGTTGAAACCCGCTACCGTCAGCGCTATGTAGACCTGATTGTCAATCAGGATGTAAGGGACATCTTCATGAAACGAAGCCGCATGATTCAGATGATCCGGCAGTTTTTCGTGGATAGGGGATTTGTCGAAGTGGAAACGCCCATGATGCAGCCGATCTATGGCGGCGCCGCGGCACGTCCCTTTGCAACCCATCATAACACCCTGGATATGGGCCTCTTTCTGAGGATAGCGCCGGAACTTTACCTCAAACGCCTTGTCGTCGGGGGAATGGACCGCGTCTTTGAACTCAACAGAAACTTCCGGAACGAGGGGATTTCCACCCAGCACAATCCGGAATTTACCATGCTTGAGTTTTATCTTGCCTACGCGCAGTTTGAAGACCTCATGGACCTGACGGAGACACTTGTTGCCGATATCGCGAAGGCCTTTTACGATACCCTGACCCTCCCCTATGGTGACTTGACGATTGATTACACACCCCCCTGGAAACGGATAACGGTCAGGGAAGCGGTGCTGGCTCACGCGCCGGGGATAACGGAGGATCTTCTAACCGCACCGGAGAAGATGGCTGCTTATCTCCACGAAAAAACCAGCGCGGAACTCGTGGGGACACCGAGTGCCGGAAAACTCCTGATGATGATTTTCGAAGAGATGGTCGAGGATAAGCTGATCCAGCCCACCTTTGTCACCCACTATCCTGTTGAGGTTTCCCCGCTCTCCCGGCGGAATGAGGCGGATCCTTCCGTAACAGACCGGTTTGAACTTTTTATCGCCGGACGGGAAATAGCCAACGGGTTTTCCGAACTCAATGACCCCCTTGACCAGAAACAGCGGTTTCTGGACCAGTTGAAGGAACGGGAAACAGGGGACGATGAGGCGCATCAGATGGACGAGGATTATGTCCGCGCCCTGGAATACGGCATGCCGCCCACGGCGGGAGAAGGGCTCGGAATTGACCGCCTTGCCATGCTTTTGACGGGGGCGCTTTCGATACGTGAGGTGATTCTATTTCCGCTGCTTCGACCTTCCGGGGATACGGTTGATGAAATATGAAACCTTCATTTCGCTGCGGTATTTAAGATCCAAGCGGCGAGAGTCCTTCATTTCCGTCATCACGCTGATTTCCGTCGCGGGCGTCACCCTCGGCGTGATGGCCCTGATCATCGTCCTTTCGGTCATGCGGGGGTTTGAAAACGACCTGAAAGGGAAGATCCTCGGGATGAACGCCCACATGATTGTCATGCGCAGTGGTGGCATTATCCGGCAGCCGGAAAAGGTGATGGCGGAGATCAAAAAGGTTCCCGGCGTTCGGGGGGCGAGCCCGTTTATCTATTCCCAGGCGATGCTGTCCTCCCCGTTCGCGGCAACGGGAATTGTCCTCAGGGGGATAGACACCCGGACCATAGGGGACGTGACCATGCTCCCGAAGATCCTTAAAAAGGGAAGTTTTTCCGGGCTTAAGGGTGGTGATTTGCCGGGGATTCTTGTGGGAACAGAACTGGCGCGCACCCTCGGGGTAAGGGTTCACAGCATCGTCCGGGTCATATCGCCACAGGGCGTGACTGTGACGCCCGCGGGGAATCTCCCCCGGTTCCGGAGGTTTCGAGTTGCGGGTATCTTTGAATCCGGGATGTATGATTATGATTCAAGTTTTGCCTATATCTCTCTTAAAATCGCGCGGCAATTTTTCCGGCTCGGGAAGGGCGTGACAGGGGTTGAGGTAAAAGTAAAGGATATCTATGCCGTTGGAAAAATTGGGAAGGCCATTCGGAAGCGTTTGAAGTTTCCCTATTTCACAAGAGACTGGATGACCATGAACCGCAACCTCTTCTCCGCGCTGAAACTTGAGCGGATTACAATGTTTATTATCCTGACTCTGATTGTCTGGGTCGCGGCGTTTAACATCGTCAGCTCCCTGATTATGGTTGTCATGGAAAAAAACAAGGATATCGCCATCCTCAAATCAATGGGGGCAACCAACCGCTCCGTGATGAGAATTTTCATGCAGGAGGGGCTGATTGTCGGTATTTTCGGGACCTTTCTCGGATCATTTTTCGCGTTTATCGCCTGCAGCCTCCTGAAGAAATACCAGTTTATCAAACTCCCCACCGATGTTTACTATATTGCTACCCTTCCGGTTCAGATGTCCTGGTTCGATTTTGTTGCCATTTCCCTTTCCGCCATAGGTATCTGTTTTCTCGCGACCTTGTATCCCGCGCGTCAGGCGGCAAACCTCCCGCCCGTGGAGGGTCTCCGTAATGAATGACATCTTTCTTGTCGTGGAAAATATCGCGAAGACCTACCTCGCGGCCGAGCGGCGGATAGAGGTGCTGAAGGATGTAAACCTGACGCTCCCGAAGGGAAATTCTGTCGGCATTCTTGGCGTCTCCGGAACGGGAAAAAGCACCCTGCTTCATATCCTCGGGACGCTGGAAAATCCCTCGGGAGGCCAAATCCATTTTGAAGGAACAGACATTTTTTCGTTGTCGTCTGATAAAAAAGCGGCCTTCAGAAATCGAACCATCGGATTTGTTTTCCAGTTTCATTATCTCCTGCCGGAGTTTTCCGCCCTTGAGAATGTTATGATGCCCGCCCTGATTGCACGGGAAAATAAGGAAAAGGCGCGTAACCGCGCGAAGGAACTCCTTGAACGGGTTGAGGTCGGACATCGGCTGGAACACAAACCCGGTGAACTCTCCGGCGGGGAGCAGCAGCGTGTTTCCATCGCGAGGGCCCTCATGATGGCTCCTGACTTATTGCTTGCCGATGAACCAACGGGGAATCTTGATCCCAAAACCGCTAGCAAGATTCATGACCTCATCCTCTCTCTCAATGAAACGGAGGGCCTGACCATGATTATTGTAACCCACAACCCCGACCTCGCAAGCCGGATGGACAGAACCTATACCTTGATAGATGGAAAACTGAAGGCTAAAGGCGATGGGGAAGGTTTTAAGTTTTAAGTTGATTAAGTAGCTTTGATTTTATTGAAAGGAGACATAAAATGGCCATTACAGAAAAAAGGGCAGACCGGATTACCCAGCTTCCCCCGTATCTTTTCGCGGAGATAGACCGTAAAAAAGCGGAGATCCGCGCGAAGGGAATTGATATTATAGACCTTGGTATTGGAGACCCGGATATTCCCACGCCGGAACACATCGTGAGGAAAATTCAGGAGGCGGCTGAGAACCCCGCCTACCACACCTATCCCTCTTACGTGGGCATGCCGGCCTTCAGGAAGGCTGTTGCCGCCTGGTATCTTGAACGGTTCGGGGTTCGGTTAAATCCGGAAACCGAGGTCCTGGCCCTGATAGGTTCGAAGGAAGGCATTGCCCACATGCCGCTTGCCTTTATCAATCCGGGGGATGTCGGCCTCTATACAAGTCCGGGCTATCCGGTCTATCGCGTCGGGATTCAGTTTGCCGGCGGCACGCCCTATCCCGTTCCCCTGCTTGAAAAGAACGCCTTCCTGCCGGACCTGGCGGCTATCCCTGAAGACGTCAGGGAAAAGGCCAAGCTGTTTTTTCTTAATTATCCAAATAACCCAACCGGCGCTGTCGCGGAGGAGGATTTTTTTAAACGCCTGATCGCCATGGCCAGGAAGGATGAAATTCTTATCTGTCATGACGCGCCTTATACCGAGATGAGCTACGATGGTTACCGTCCCCTGAGTTTTCTGCAGGTGGAAGGGGCCAGGGAGGTGGGCGTGGAGTTTCATTCCCTCTCCAAAACCTACCGAATGACCGGCTGGCGCCTCGGGTTCGCCGTCGG
>JANTFN010000084.1 GCA_024763435.1 Thermodesulfobacteriota bacterium
GAAAAAGGCGAAGGGTGCCGTCATCATTACGGCGGGACTTGGAGAAACAGGAGAAGAGGGGAAAAAGATAGAGGCCCGAATTCTCTCAAGCGCGGGAAAGGGAGGCGTCCGCATTATTGGCCCGAATTGCAGCGGGATGTTCAGCCTGTCCGGGCGCATGAATCTGCTCGGTGTTCCACCCATCGATGCGGGCAATATTTCAATCATCGCCCAGAGTGGAAATATTATTGATTCCCTGACCCATTACGCCAAGATTCGCAAGCTCGGTTTCAGCAGGATTATCAGCGCGGGCAACGCTATTGGGGTCAAATTTCACGAATACGTGGAGTATCTTGGCAATGATCCGGATACAAAGGTTATCTGCATGTATATGGAAGGCATCAAGAACGGGGACCAGCTTGTCCGTGCCGCGAGGGAGGTTTCCCGTCAAAAACCGATTGTGGCCCTGAAGGTGGGGCGTTCCGGCGCGGGCGCACGGGCCGCCGCTTCTCATACCGGTTCTCTGGCTGGGGATGACCAGGTGGTTCAGGCGGCCTTTGATCAGGCGGGAATCATCCGTGTTTTTAACGTGGATGAGATGTTTGATCTCGCGGAGTGTTTTAGCAAACTCCCCATCCCGAAAGGAAACCGGGTGGTCATCATGTCCGAGGGCGGCGGCGATAACTCCGTAGCCGCCGATAACGCCGAATCGCGGGGGCTTGCGGTTCCGGTTCTCTCCAAAAAAACACAGGAAAAAATCCGGCCCTTCCTTTTAAAGGGAATGCCGGCCCATAATCCCATTGACTACGGTGGCACCGCCGAGGAAAACCCTCTCATGATAACGGAATGCTGCAAGGTCTGTATGGAAAGCAATGAAACAGACGCCATCTACATTACGGGATTTTTCGGCGGGTTCAAGGACATTATCGCGCCGCACGTCGGGAAACTGGAAGAACAGACCGCCAGAGACCTTGCGGGGTTTGTCAAAACCTATCAAAAGCCCGTCATTGTGCACACCAGTTTCGCGAATGAACCTTACAATTCCCTGAAAATTCTCAGGGAAAACGGGATTCCCGTCTTTGCCTCATCCGAGCGGACAGCAATGTGCCTGGGAGCCATGGCGCGGGCCAGTGAAAGAATTTACAGCGCTGCTGCTCCTTCTGAACCCCGCGAGCTTCCTGTCAAGAAAAAAACCGCTTCCTCTATCCCCGAAAACCTGAAGGGAAAAGGCATTTCCGCGCTCCTTGAGACAGAGGCACGGGAAATTCTTCAGACTACCGGTATTTCCCTACCTGAGGCAATTCTGGTAAAAGATACCGGAGAGGCTGTAAATGCGGCCGAGTCTATGGGCCTTCCGGTCGCCATGAAAATCGTTTCAAGAAAAATCGTTCATAAATCCGATGTGGGGGGTGTCAGGGTCAATCTGGCTTCCCGGGAAGAAGTAAAAACGGCCTTTGAGGAAATTACCCGCAATGCCCTGGAGGTTGCCAAAAAGGATGAAGTCGAAGGTGTCCTGGTATCGCCCATGGCGGAAACGGGTCAGGAATGTATCGTGGGAATGACCCGGGATCACCAGTTCGGCCCGGTTATCATGTTTGGCCTTGGCGGTATTTTTGTGGAAGTTTTAAAAGATGTTGCCTTCCGGGTTGCGCCCCTGACGCGGGACGACGCGGAACAGATGGTTCGGCAGATTAAGGGGTTTCCCCTCCTTGAGGGAATCCGTGGTCAGACTCCAAAAGATATCGGAGCACTCGTGGGAATTCTACTCGGCATATCAGAACTGGCCGTGCAAAATGACGCCATCCGTGAAATTGACCTGAACCCCATCATTGTTCATGAGAATGGCGCTTCCATTGTGGACGCGCGTATTATCCTGTAACTAAGGAGGAAACCATGTCCTACGAATGTATTATTTATGAAAAGAGAGAAGGCGTTGCCATTATTAAACTTAACCGTCCCAAGGTGCTGAACGCCATGAACAAACAACTCTGGCTGGACCTCCAGGATGCCCTGGAAGACAGTCTCGGGAATGGAGCCATCAAGGCCGTGATTTTTACGGGTGAAGGGCGGGCATTTTCCACCGGCGCGGACCTGAAAGACTCCAAAGGCCGCAGCCTGACCGCTTATCGGGACTATCTTGTGCATCTCCAGGAAATTTCCCGCGTTATTATCCGTTTTCCCAAGCCAACCATCGCCGCGGTCAACGGGTACGCCCTGGGATCCGGGTATGAACTTTCTCTCGCCTGCGATATTCGTATAGCCGCGGAGAGCGCGAAATTCGGGTCTCCCGAGGCACGCGTGTCCTCATCGGTAACCGGTGGTGCCATGCGGCTGCTCCAGGACCTTGTGGGGCCCGGCAAGGCCAAAGAACTGCTGTTTACGTGTGACTACATCGACGGGAAAGAGGCGGAACGTATCGGTCTCGTAAACAAGGCCGTCCCCGACGACACCCTTATGGATGAGGCCTTGGAGATGGCAGATAAAATTGCTAAAAATTCCGCCTTTTCCATCAATCTCATCAAAAAAGGCCTCAATATGGCTACTGAGGTGAGCCTTGAAGCCTTGATGGATTATGAGGTTGAAGCCTGCCTCGCAACGGTTTCCGCTCCGGAACGTCTGGATAAATTAGAGGAATTTGCTCAGAGAAAAAAGTAACCGCATCTGACCAGGAAAAAACTCAAAAAGAGGGAGAAAGGCGATAATCCTTTCTCCCTCTTTTAACGTCCAATATCAGGTAGTTATATCTGCTACTTTTTGACCGTCCTGACGGGAAGCGCGCGAAAGTTTCGTTTATGAAGCATCAGGTCCGTGTAACGATATCCCTTTATAAAATTGAAAACAGAGGCGGTGATAGCGTGGTTATTTTTTGCCCATACCCATCCACAGCTCAAATGAATGGCAGGGTTTAGCTTGACCCAGGTGCCACAATCAGATTCATAGCCCTTGCTATTCTTATCATACAATGTGGCGAGTTCATCAATGGTGGGCATCCGCCAGTCCTCGTACTTGCTCAGGATGATATGTTCACAATATGCCTTTGCATTCCGCCACGTGATATTCCCCTGGTTGTCATCCTTTGCCCACATCAGATTTGTTTTTGTATCTGTCACGGTCCCGTCTTTGTTGTCTATAAACCTTCCCTGGGCGAAAAGAGCACTCGAGGCATACAGTCCTGCAAGAGCCAGAAAAAGCACCACCCACAAAATTTTTTTATATTTTTTCACAGCCCTCTCCCTTTTTAATTGGGGTTAAAGGAGCACCCTTTGATTTTGTCAAAGGGTATCATCCTCCCGGAAGGAAAGCTCAAATTCCTTACTGGGAATCGGAACAACCAGCACCGGCTTTCGAATATGCCGGAGGACGCGCTGCGTGACCCCGCCAAGAAAGGTGTATTTGCGAACATCTTTGCTGTGAGCGCCCATGATGACCATATCCACATCATCCGCCTCGACCGCTTCGAGAATTTTAACGGAGGGATCCCCTTCCTTGACCACGATGGTAATCATCCCCCGGGCCTTCTGCCTTTCCTCTTCTGTCAGTTCCTTCTGGCCATAGACTTCGAGGCGTTTTTGAAGCCTTTTGAGGATATTCCGGAGGGTTTCCTCCTTGGCCTTCTTGTAGCCATCCTCGCCCATCTGCGTCACGATGGGAACCGCCGTAACCGCTTCAAACTCCTTCACCACCGTCAAAATTTTTATCTTCGCGCCGAAGGATTCCAGAAAACGCATGGCGTATCGGAAGGCATAGGCGGAATTTCTGCTCAGATCTGTTACATACAAAATATTTTTTATTTCCGGTCTCATAATTGTCCCTCCAGCTTACGTTGCTTGAACGGCCCGGGCGCGTGTTCTTTGCCCCAGGTAGATGAATCCATAAAGCGCTAACCCCGCCACTCCCACGAGAAAGGGTCCCCATCCCTTGCCAAGATCCAAAAAGTTGGCCACATATTTGGGCCTCAGCAGGACAAAGGTTACCACGAGAAGGGCCAGGATCTCGTAAATCCGATTCCTCACAAGAAAGAAGTTCAGGGTGAGGTTGCTAAAGGCAAACATCGCTAATGTGCTGGTGATGAATATCCAGGCCGCGTGCCAGTAGGAATGGACGTTTATCAACAGCAGGTCCGTGTTATACATGAACATAAAGGGGAGAATCGCTGTCCGGATATCATAGGAAAATCCCTTGACCCCCGTCTTGATGGGGTCTGCTCCTGCTATCGCGGCAGCGGCGTAGGCTGCCAGCCCCACCGGCGGTGTATCATCCGCGATAATCCCGAAGAAGAACACGAACAGGTGCGCTGCCACAAGCGGGAAAACCACGCCGGTCTTCGCGCCGAGGGTCACGATAACACTCGCGGTCAGGGAGGCCAGGACAATATAGGTCGCTGTTGTGGGAAGCCCCATGCCAAGGATTAAACTGGCGATAGCCGTAAGCACAAGAATCGCGACAAAATTTCCCTGGGCGATAACATCGATGACTTCGGTAATGATGCCGCCCAGGCCCATGGTCACAACACCGACGATAATCCCGGCGGCAGCCACGGCCACGCCGATTCCCATCATGCTTTTGCCGCCGGCCACCAGGGCGTTCCAGATAATTTCGAGGGCATCCTTAAAGGCAAGGCCAAAGGAGATGTTGTTTTTCTTTGCCTGAATCAGGTTTTGGATGACAATCAGCCCCACAAGGACCAGGATGGCATAAAAGGCGGCAAGCTGCGGGGAATGCCTTAAAACCACCAATTCATAAATCAGGAAGAATAGGGGAATAATATAGTGAAGCCCTTTAAAAAATGTGGACCAGAATGGGGGGATATCTTCCTTCTTCATTCCCTTCAGGCCCAGCTTTGTGGCCTCGACATGGGTAATATACATCAGGGCAATGTAGGAAATAATCGCCGGGATAAAGGCCGCCTTCACCACGGCAAGGTAGGGCATGTTGCAGTATTCCGCGATGATAAAGGCCGCGGCGCCCATGATTGGCGGCATCAACTGGCCGTTGGTGCTGCAGGCCACTTCCACCGAACCCGCCATGTAGTCCGGATACCCCGATCGCTTCATCAAGGGAATGGTAAAGGTCCCGGTGGTGACCACGTTGGCGATACTGGAGCCTGAAACCAGGCCGGTCAGCCCGCTTGCCAGAACGGCGGCCTTGGCGGGGCCTCCCCGGAAACGACCGAGAAGGCTGAAGGCGAGATGAACAAAGTATTCGCCGGCCCCCGCCTTTTCCAGCATCGCGCCAAACAAAACAAAGAGAAAGACAATTGTTGCTGAAACGTCCAGGGGAATCCCGTAGATGCCCTCCGTAGACATGGTAATCTGCCCGATAAATCGGTTGACGGACACGCCCTTGAAAGCAATAAGGTCCGGCATATAGGGCCCATAAAAACTATACAGAATAAATACGATGGCGACAATCGGAAGGGCAATCCCCAGTGAACGTCGCGCCGCTTCGAGGAGTGTGATAAGAAGGATTACGCCCATGACAATGTCGAGGGTGTTTGGGGACCCCATCCGGCCGGCAATCCCTGTGTAGTCATAGGCAATATACATTGCCGATGCGGCTGCCAGGATAGCCACTACATAATCTAACAGGGTCAGCCGATCCCTGGCGGAAAGGTACGAAGATATTTTTCCTTTTCCGATTTTCTTGAACATGGGATAGCTCAAAAATACCAGAACGATGGCAAAGGCAAGGTGAATAGCCCGAATATAAATGGCATTCAAAATCAGCACAGACGGCAGGGCCAATTGGAACAGGGACCATGCCGCGGCAATGACGGGAACCAGCCACTTCGTCGGGCCTGAGAGCGATTTAAGCCCCTCCTCCGACGCCTTGACAAGCTCCTGGGCCTGTTCCAGACCTTCCGCCGCTTCAAGTTTTGTTTCTTGTTCACTCACGGCTCTTCCTCCGTTTTCAGTATCAACAACTCATTTATTAAAGGGACAGGGCAGGAGATAACGCCCCTGCCCTGCAAAAAACGGTATTCAGACAGTCACGCAAAAAACCCGGTTTAACAACCGCGGTGGCAAGACACGTTGCTTGCTTAAGTGTGGTCTTCTTTTGCGTTGCTGTCGCCTCATCTGTTTCTACTTAATCAACGCCTTGTTGATGTATTTAACCAAGCCCGCTTCCTTGTAATATTTCAGGGCGCCCGGATGGATTGGGGCGGTCAGACCGGTCAGCATGTTCTGCTTGGTCAAAACACTGTAAGCGGGATGAAGTTTTTTGAAGGCTTCAAGATTGTCAAAGACCTCTTTGGTGATGGCATAGACAACCTTGGCAGGAACTTTCTTAGAGGTGCAGAAGGTTGCCTTGACAGCAAGTGTCGGGACATCCTTTTTGTTGCTGGCGGTGGGATAGAACTTGACAGGAATAAAGGCCTTGGCAAAATAGGGATGTTTTTTTATCAGCGGATTAAGGATACTATCCGGGATAGGTACGAAGTGAACCTTGCGGTTTCCAGCCGTAGCCTCTTTGATGGAGCCATTGGGGTGGCCTACGGTGTAGAAGAAGGCATCGATGCGCCCGTCCTGAAGCATCTGGGCAGATTCCACGGCCTTCATCCCTTCAGCTTTTATGTCTTTTTGCCAATTGATACCTGCCTGACCAAACAGCTCAATCGCCTCGCCTCGCTGGCCGGATCCAGGATTTCCAATATTGACGTGTTTGCCCTTCAAATCCATGAAGGTCTTGATACCCGTATCATCCCCTGCCACAATTGTGACAGATTCCGGATGGAAACTGCAGATGGAGCGCAGGTCCTTCTGAGGCCCTTTTTTGGCCCAATTCATCTTACCATTCCATGCCTGATTCTGCCGGCTGGATTCTACGATTCCGAATTCCAGGTCACCTGCCATGATGGCGTTGACATTAAAAACCGATCCGCCGGTTGATTCAACCGTTACCTTCAAGTTGTACTGTTTCGATTTTTTGTTAACGATCTTGCTGATTGCGCCGCCCGTGGGATAATACACGCCTGTGACGCCGCCGGTTCCGATGGTCACAAAAGTTACTTTGGCGGACACGGCACCCGGCGCCATAACGCCAGCGACCAGAAAACAAATTACAGCAATTCCTGCAATGACAATACTGCGGAAATTTTTCATTAATTCCCCTCCATTTTTAATAGGTTAAGTTTCAAACACCTTTTTCGCGGACTCGCGCACAATGCACGGCCCCTCCACTGGCAAACTTCACCTCCTTTCATTTTTTATAAAATCTTTCTTATTAAGTCTCATTTCGCATACCAAAATCCATGTTGCCTGTCAAGCCCGGGAAGGCGATAATTTTTATATTGACAAACAAGGTTTGTTTTAATATCATAACGCAATTGTTGCATACAATTTATTTTTTGAAG